>NZ_JARVSP010000029.1:0-101764 GCF_030209115.1 Pseudomonas sp. FR229a
TCCCACATTGGGTTCGTGGTGGGTCAGCAATCAGGCGGTGTATGAAAAACCCTGTGGAGTGAGCTTGCTCGCGAAGGCGTCAGATCAGGCACCTCGTCTTTGCATGGCAACCCCGCGAAACCCTCACAACTTCGACACATCGCCGGTAGCCTCGGCAATAGTCGCCAACGTTTCCTCCATGCTGGCGATGTCCTCATGCAGCTTTTGAAACACCAGATCCAGCGATTCGGGGGCATCCACGGTCTGATGGCCACGAAGCGACCCGACGCTACCGTTCTCCACATGCTGAAGAATGTCCACGCTTTCTCGCAGTGCCAACAACTGATCGAAGATCGCGACAATCTGCGCCTGGCGCCGAGCGTTCATCATTACCACCCCAACCTGGCGCTGCCATCAGCAAACCATTCGCTCGCCAGCGGCAAACCCTGCGGTTTCCAGATCAGCGACCCCCATCCCAGACATGCAATGACCATACGCAGACTCAGCCTTTGGTTCTTCGCGGATCGGCAGCGCGCGGAAAGGTGCGTTCTTCCTGGATCGTGCCGTCCTCTTTGTGGATTTTCAGAGAGGCAGTTTTACCCTGCAGATAGTCACTGGCGATCTGCGTGATCTCGGCTTTGGTCTCAGCCGTTTTGGACGCACGCTGCGCGCCCTCTTTGACCAGTTCCCAATGCTGCTGGTTTTTGTTGATGTGGTAGTTATCCATTCCTTCACCTCTGATGTGAATGATCAAGACCGGTAATGGATTGACCTTGGCCGCGTCAGAGAGTTTGAAAGAATTGACTCCGACTCAATAGGCGAATTCATGGCCCAATTCGCTCTCCATCCACGCCAGAAAACGCCGGACACGCGGAAAGCTCGAATGCGCCTTTGGAAACACCAGGTGGTGCGCTGCCACCGCAGCACTTAGTGACTCAGGCGCCACTTCAACCAACGTGCCCGCCGCCAGATACTTCTGCGCAAGCAATGTGCTTTCCAGCGCGAAACCCAAGCCATGACTCGCCGCTTCCAGCGACATGTACGAACGATCGAAGCTCAATGCGTAAGGGCGTTCCGGACGCGCCAAACCATGCTGGGCAAACCATTGCGGCCATTTGAGCAGGGTCGCTTCCGACAAAATCAGGTCACATTCGAGCAGGTCGGCCGCGCCGCGCACCGGTCGTTGCGCGAGCAGTTTCGGTGAGGTCAGCACCGCAAACGTTTCGTTCCTGACCGTACGCACCTCATAGCTTGGCCAGTTCGGCAGACCATGGCGGATATCGACGTCGATCTTGTCGCGACTGAAGTGCAGCGATTCATAGGAACACGACAGATTGATCTGAATGTCCGGATGACTGGCGCGGAACGCTTCCAGGCGCGGCATCAGCCAGAGCAGGCCAAAGCTTGGTGACGAATGCAGACGCAGGCAATCCAGGCTGACGTCGCTGGCCGCGCGTTCAGTGGCTACAGCGAGGCTGTGCAGAATGCCGGAGACTTCCTTGAGGTACTGCTCGCCCACCGGCGTCAGCGAGACACCCCGAGCAGCACGGACGAATAATTGCCGGCCGATCATCCCTTCAAGTTTCGCTAGTTGATGGCTCACCGCCGAGGGGGTCAGGTCCAATACTTCTGCCGCTCTGGCGACATTGCCGAAGCGCGCGGTTTGCTCGAAGGCCTGAATTGCTTTCAGCGGTGGCAGGACGATAGGTGCCGCAGTCTCAGGACGCATGGGGACTCCGTGGTGATTTCTTGTGATGTACGGACCGGTTTCATTCAACCATCTGCGAGCCGGCCTGACGAGTGCTGAATTTTTTTCAGCATTGAGTGACTTTCGCGTTATTGCTCACCCTCCCCTCGAAGGACAAGCTGAGTCATCGGTTTTTCACAGACCGACCCAATAAAAACAATTCGAGGGCCTCCTCCATGCTTCTTCAAGACAAAGTCGCAATCATTACCGGTGCCGCTTCTGCCCGTGGCATTGGCCGCGCCACCGCGACCACGTTTGCGCAACACGGCGCTCGCGTGGTGATTCTCGATCTCGATGCCGCCGCCGCGCGGGACGCCGCCGCATCACTGGGCGAAGGTCATCTCGGCCT
Source organism: Pseudomonas sp. FR229a (assembly GCF_030209115.1). Classification (NCBI taxonomy): domain Bacteria; kingdom Pseudomonadati; phylum Pseudomonadota; class Gammaproteobacteria; order Pseudomonadales; family Pseudomonadaceae; genus Pseudomonas; species Pseudomonas sp. FR229a. Next base: position 2,076 of record NZ_JARVSP010000029.1, read on the forward strand.
GGCGGCCAACGTGGCCGACGAAGCGCAGGTTCAGCAAGCTGTCGCCGCCATCATCGAGCACTTCGGGCGCATTGATATTCTGGTCAACAACGCCGGCATCACCCAACCGCTGAAGACCCTTGATATCCGCCCTTCGGACTACGACAAGGTGCTGGACGTCAGCCTGCGCGGCACGCTGCTGATGTCGCAGGCGGTGATTCCGCTGATGCGGCAACAGTCTTGCGGCAGCATCGTCTGCATGTCGTCGGTGTCTGCCCAGCGCGGCGGCGGCATCTTCGGCGGCCCGCATTACAGCGCGGCCAAGGCCGGCGTGCTGGGTCTGGGCAAAGCCATGGCGCGGGAACTGGGGCCGGACAACATCCGGGTGAACTCCATCGCACCGGGGCTGATTCACACCGACATCACCGGCGGCCTGATGCAGGACGAACGCCGACACGCCATCATCGAAGGCATCCCGCTGGGTCGCCTGGGTCAAGCGCAGGATGTCGCCAACGCCGCGCTGTTTCTGGCCAGCGACCTGTCCGCTTATCTGACCGGCATCACCCTCGATGTGAACGGCGGCATGCTGATTCACTGAGTACCTCTGGGCGGGCCCGCGTGGCCCGTGCGGTTCTGGATCGATGACGCAGCCGGGCCTGATGGCCTGGCGGTCAATAAAAACAAGAGATCAGACCATCATGACTACCCTGTCGCTCGAAGCGGTTTCGACCGTGCGTTCTTCTGCCTATCGCAAAACGGCCTGGCGCCTGATGCCATTCCTGATGCTGTGCTACCTGTGCGCGTATCTGGACCGGGTCAACGTCGGTTTCGCCAAACTGCAAATGATGAATGATCTGGCCCTGAGCGAAACGGTCTACGGACTGGGCGCCGGCGTGTTCTTCATTGGCTATTTCCTCTGCGAAGTGCCCAGCAACATCATCCTGCACAAGGTCGGCGCGCGAGTCTGGATTGCGCGGATCATGATCACCTGGGGCATCGTTTCGGCGCTGTTCGCCTTCGTCGAAACCGCGTGGCAGTTCTATGCCCTGCGCTTTCTGCTGGGGATTGCCGAAGCCGGGCTAGCGCCGGGCCTGTTGCTCTACCTGACGTATTGGTTTCCGTCTTATCGGCGGGCGCGCATGACGGTGTTGTGGTTCATCGCCATTCCGCTGTCAGGCATGGTCGGTGGCCCGCTCTCGGGCTGGATCATGAACCATTTTGCCGGCGTGCATGGCTGGGCCGGCTGGCAATGGATGTTCGTCCTTGAGGCGGTGCCCACCGTGGTCGTCGGCCTGCTGGTGCTGAGCTATCTGAAGGACGGCGTGCATCAGGCGACCTGGCTCAATGACGAAGAAAAAGCCTTGATCACTCGCGAATTGGCCGAAGACGACCAGCAAAAAGTCACCCACGCCTCGGTCGGCGAGTTCATCCGCGACCGACGCTTGTGGCTGCTGGCGGCCATCTACTTCTGTGTGGTGATGGGCCAATACGCAATCACCTTCTGGCTGCCGACACTGGTGCGCAATGCGGGGGTTTCCGATCCGCTGCACATCGGTTTTCTGACCAGCCTGCCTTACCTGTGCGCCATCGCCGCCATGCTCCTGGTCGGGCGCAGTGGTGACAAACATCGCGAGCGCCGCTGGCACCTGATCGTGCCAATGATCGCCGGGGCCATCGGCTTGAGCCTGGCAGCGATGATGGGCGGCAATTCGACCTTGTCGATCCTCAGTCTGTGCTTGGCCGCCTCCGGCATTCTGTCCGCCACCTCGTTGTTCTGGATGCTGCCGACCACGCTCCTCGGCGGGGTGTCGGCGGCTGCCGGCATTGCGGCGGTCAACAGCTTCGCCAACCTCGCCGGCTTCTGTTCGCCATATCTGATCGGCTGGATCACCACCCTGACCGGCTCCAGTGCCATCGGCATGTACCTGATCACCGGTGTGCTGTTCCTCGGCGCCAGTCTGGTCCTGCGCATTCCCGCCGCTTTGGTCAATCGTTGAGTTAACGGAGTTTCATCATGACAACTAATCTTTCACACGCTGTATCGCCGAGCCTGACCGAACGCGCGCACAACATTCGCCGCCACGCGCTGCGCATGGGCCAGGTTCAGGGTCAAGGCTACGTCGGTCAGGCCCTCGGCGCGGCTGATCTGCTGGCGGTCTCTTACTTTCATGCGATGAACCATCGCCCGGCAGATCCGCAATGGGAGCAGCGCGATCGCTTCTATCTCTCCATCGGCCACTACGCCATCGCTCTCTACGCAGCGCTGATCGAGGCCGAAATCATCCCTCTCGATGAGCTGGAAACCTACGGCTCGGATGACAGCCGCCTGCCGATGTCGGGCATGGCCGCCTACACGCCCGGGATGGAAATCACCGGCGGCTCGCTGGGTCAGGGCCTGGGCATCGCGGTCGGCGCTTGCCTTGGACTCAAGCGCAAAGGTTCGCCCTCGTTCGTCTACAACTTGCTGTCCGATGGCGAACTGAATGAAGGCTCGACCTGGGAAGCAGTGATGTCGGCTTCGCACTGGAAGCTCGACAACCTGATCGCCATCGTCGACGTGAACAACCAGCAGGCCGACGGCTACTCCAGCGAGATTCTTTCGTTCGAACCCATCGTCGATCGCTGGCAAGCCTTCGGCTGGTTCACCCAGCGCGTCGATGGCAATGACCTTGACGCACTGGTGACTGCTTTCGATGCCGCACGCCAGCATTCGGGCAATCAACCGCGGGTGATCATCTGCGACACGAAAATGGGCAAAGGCGTGCCGTTTCTGGAGAACCGGGAAAAGACCCACTTCATTCGCGTTGAAGAACACGAATGGGACCTGGCACTGAGCAACCTTGCAGAAGGAAAAGACCAATGAGCAACGCCGCCAACACTTCGACTTCGACTTCTACTGGCGAGCCGGTGAAAAAGCGCCTGACCACCTCGGCGATGATTGCCTCGATTGCTTCCGAGGGTCAGGCGACCCGCTCGGCGCCGTTCGGCCACGCCCTCGCCGCACTGGCAGACCAGCGCGCGGACATCGTCGGGCTCTCTGCTGACCTGTCCAAGTACACCGACCTGCACATCTTCGCCAAGGCGCACCCGGAGCGTTTCTACCAGATGGGCATGGCTGAACAATTGCTGATGAGCGCTGCTGCCGGCATAGCGCGCGAAGGTTTCGTGCCCTTCGCCACCACCTACGCGGTATTCGCCTCGCGCCGCGCTTACGATTTCATCTGCATGGCCATCGCCGAGGAAAATCTCAACGTCAAAATCGTCTGCGGCCTGCCCGGCCTGACCACCGGCTACGGGCCGAGCCACCAGGCCACCGACGACCTGGCGATTTTCCGCGCCATGCCCAACCTGATGATTGTCGACCCGTGCGATGCGCTGGAAATCGAACAGGCCGTGCCGGCCATCGCTGCGCACCAAGGTCCGGTCTACATGCGCTTGCTGCGCGGCAATGTGCCGCTGGTGCTGGACGAGTACGGTTACCAATTCGAGATCGGCAAGGCCAAGACCCTGCGCACCGGTAATGATGTGCTGATCATCTCCACCGGCCTGATGACCATGCGCTCACTGGAAGCGGCCAAGCAATTGCAGGCCGATGGCATTGATGTGGCCGTGCTGCACGTGCCGACCATCAAGCCTTTGGATGAGCAAACCATTCTCGCCGAAGCACGCAAATCCGGGCGTCTGGTGGTCACCGCGGAAAACAGCTCGATCATCGGTGGTTTGGGCGAAGCGGTTGCCGGGTTGTTGTTGCGCAACGGCGTGACGCCTACCTTCAGACAGATCGCTTTGCCCGACGCCTTCCTCGACGCCGGCGCCCTGCCGACGCTGCATGATCGCTATGGCATTTCGACCCCGACGGTCTGCGCGCAGATCAAGGCCTGGCTGTAACTTCATCAGGAGCGGCGCTTCGATTCGGGGCGCCCGCTTATCCGTAAAAAGAGAGGCAGAACGTGAAAGCACATGAACTGCTTGATCCCGACTTCAACAGTTTTCTCACGCCCGGCGCAGAAGCCTGGACGCTGGACACGCTGCCGGCAATTCGAGAACGTGTTCACGGGACATTCAAATCCGAACAACAAGCGCGCTGTGAAAGCCTATGGACAACGGCCCACGACGGCGAGGGTTTGCGCGTGTGCCTCTACCGGCCCGCCAGCGCGGCACGGGAAAAAAACCGGCAGTCATCCTTTATCTGCATGGCGGAGGTTTCGTCCTCGGCAGGCCGGAAATGGCCGATGACTATCTGGCCGATCTCGCCGAAGAACTCGCGGCAATCATCGTCGCCGTCGATTATCGCCTTGCCCCGGAACACCCCTTCCCCATTCCCCTCGAAGATAGTTACACCGCGCTCGGCTGGGTTTTCGCCCATCAGCAAGCGCTCAATATCGAGGCCGACAAAGTGATTGTCATGGGGCACAGTGCCGGCGCAGGTCTGGCAGCAGCGCTGGCGATCCTGGCGCGCGATCGCGGCGAATATTGCATCGCCAGCCAGGTGCTGATTTATCCAATGCTCGATTACCGCTCGGGCAGCTCTGCTTCGCCTCACCAAAACGGTACGACCGGAGTGATTGGCTGGCCGCCACAAGCCAACCAGTTCTGCTGGCAGTGCCTGCGCGGCAACCACGCGCTGGATGACTCGCGAATCGGCTGGTTCTCACCGGCCCTGCAGGAGGACTTGAGTAACCTGCCCCCGACGTTTCTGGCCGTCGGGGCGCTGGATCTGTTTCTGGAAGAGGACGTGGCATTCGCCATGCGTCTGTCCCGCGCCGGTGTTGCCGTCGAGCTGCATGTCTATCCTGGTGCGCCGCATATGTTTGATCAACACCCCGGAAACGTTACCGATCAATCATCCCGGGACATCGTTCGATCACTTCAGCGATCGATAGCTAGCGCATGAAATGCTCGACAGTCTGAAAATCCGCTGAAACGAAAAAGCCCGATTTCTTATACAAAGCCTTTCGCACTTCCTGCGCTTATTGATTAATACCTTCGCAGATGGGTGACTGCGCAGGTCGTCATCGGAAGTCGGCACTCCGATATTGATTGGCCATTACCCGTCACTCCTCACGTCATCATTTTTCTGCGAGCCATTGTGGAAATGTAAAAGACGACACATTTTGTTGCATCCAAATATCGGTTGGATCCAACGTCCCGACAAACGGTAGCTTGCTGAATATTCATTGATTTCAAACAGATAAAAGTTGGCAAAATGCCAATCACCGCACTCGCCAAAAATCAGGCAGCCTTATTTCAAACTCCCTATCTATGGTTTTAAAACCATCCGTGGACGTCCGCCCACCATTTACAGGGAGTAGTAATGGACAACATCGTCATTGCCGACAAAGCCAATTCTCAGCTCACTGCCCAGAACTGGGGCAATGTTCAGCTCAGTCAGCCCTCAGTTATACAAATGCCGGTGCGTCCGGACCAACTGGCGTCGACCAGTCGCAGCGGTCAGGATTTGATCGTCAACCTGAAGTCTGGCGAGCAAATCAAAATCTCCAATTTCTTTGTCACCAGCCCTGACGGCGTGCCCAATGACATTGTTTTTCAAGGCGACGACGCGACGCTGTGGCAGGCGCGCTACAGCGCCGAACCGTTCAACGGATTCACCTTCGAGGAAATTGACTCGCTCGACGAACTGATCGCCGGCGTCGGCGTGGTCGACGGCGCAACGCCCGCGTGGGCGATTGCCGGGCTCGGTCTGTTGGGCGCGGGTGGTGCGGCGGCCGCTGCGGGTGGCGGCGGAGGTGGTGGTGGCGGCGGCGGCGGTGATAACGCTGGCGACGCGACGCCCCCTGCTGCTGCGACCGGACTGACCTTGTCCGCGGACGGGCGAGTGCTGAGTGGTTTTGGCGAAGCGGGCAGTGTCGTTCAGGTGCGCGACGCGGCGGGTAATCTTCTGGGCTCCGCAACCGTCGGCGCCGATGGCAGTTTTCAGGTCAACCTGGGGACGCCGCAGAACAATGGACAACCCTTGGACGTTACGCTCACCGACCCTGCGGGCAACGTGTCCACGCCGGGTACGATTACCGCACCCGATACGACAGCGCCCACGGCGCCAGCCAATCTGAGTGTGAGCGCCGATGGCACGCGGCTAGGGGGGACCGGTGAAGCCGGCGCGACCATTCAGGTGCGCGGCGCCGATGGCACCCTGCTCGGCAGCGCCGTCGTGGCAGCGGACGGCACCTTCAGCGTTGTGCTCAGCCCTGCGCAAACCGGCGGTCAGCCGTTAAGCGTGAGTGCCACCGATGCGGCCGGAAATGCGTCGCCGGCCACGACGGTCAGCGCACCTGAAATCGTCGAACCACAGACGCCGGCCAATCTGGGCCTGAGCAGCGACGGCAGCCAACTGACCGGCACCGCCCGAGCGGGAACCACTATCGAGGTCCGCGCCGCCAATGGCGAATTGCTCGGACGTGCGGCGGTGGGTGCTGACGGTACTTTCATACTCACGCTGATCCGCGCGCAAGCCAATGGCGAAGTCATCAGTATCGTGGCAATCAATAGCGTCGGTGCGCAATCGCCGACAGTCACCTTGAATGCGCCGGACATCACGGGTCCCGCCGCTGCAACCGAGGTGGCCGTCAGCAATGACGGGCTGTCAGTCACTGGCCGTGGCGAACCCGGCAGCACCGTCAGCGTCACCAATGCGCAAGGGGTGGTGCTCGGCACAGCGCTCGTCGCAGCCGACGGCTCGTTCAGCGTCCAGCTCAGCGCGGCGCAAATCGACGGTGAAGCACTGATCGTGCAGCTCACCGACGCCGCCGCCAATCCTTCGCCAGCCGTTACCATCATCGCCGTCGACCTTGATGGCCTGACCCAACCGAGCAATCTGGCATTGAGCGTGGACGGCACCCGACTGAGCGGGCGCGGCCAGGCCGGATCGACGGTGACTGTCCGCGATGCCAACGGCAATCTGCTCGGCTCGGCAGTGGTCGCAGCGGACGGCACGTTTACCGTGCAACTGAGCACGCCACAGAACAATGGCGATACGTTGCAGATCAGTGCAAGCGACAGCGCCGGCAATACCTCCCCGCCGTTGAATTATGAGACGCCGGACACCCAGGGCCCGGCGGCGGTGTCCGACCTCACTCTCGATGGTCAGGGACAGACGCTGACCGGCAAAGGTGAAATCGGTGCTTCGATCACCGTGCGCGATCCGGCGGGCAACATCATTGGCACCGGCACGGTCGGTACCGATGGCAATTTCACAGTCAACCTCTCGACCGCGCAGACCGACGCGCAACAACTGCAAGTGATTCAAACCGACGCCAGTGGCAATCCGTCTGTGCCGGTCAACGTGACCGCACCCGACCTGACGATCCCGGTTGCGGTGTCTGATGTGAGCATTTCGGCGAACGGCGCAGTGGTCTCCGGCGCAGGTCAGGCCGGCGCCACCGTTACCGTCACCGATGCGGGCGGGGTGGTATTGGGAACGGCGGTGGTCGGCAGCAACGGACGCTTCGAAGTCACGCTGTCCTCGCCACAAACCAATGGTCAGAACCTCAGCGTCGTGCAGACCGATGGCTCGCCCACAGGCTCCCCGGCGGTACCGGTTGAAGCGCCCGACATTCAGGCCCCCGCCGCGCCATCGGGTCTGGCGCTGGATGCCACCGGCACTCAGCTCAGCGGTACAGGCGAGCCCGGCGCCACCGTGACGGTGAAGGACGCGGCCGGCAACACGCTGGGCACGGCGATCGTCGACGGTACCGGCGCGTTTTCCGTGACACTGAACAGCCCACAGATCGATGGTCAGCAACTGCAAGTAAGCCAGTCCGACGGCGTGAACGTTTCTCCCAACACGCCGTTGACGGCAGCGGATATCACGGCGCCGCTCGCGCCTGACAATGTCGTGCTCAGCAGCAACGGCGTGACATTGAGCGGGACCGGACAGGCCGGCAGCACCGTCACGGTCAGCGCGCCGGATGGCTCGGTGCTTGGCACCACGGTAGTTGCCAGCGACGGCAGTTTTACCGTCAACCTGAGCCCAGCCCAGCTCGACGGGCAGGTATTGAGCGTCATCCAGACCGATGCGAGCGCCCTGCCCTCGCCGGTCACTCCGGTCACGGCACCCGACATCACCGCGCCGCCCGCACCGACCGGTCTGGTCATCGACCCGGCAGGCGCCACGGTCACTGGCACTACGCAGCCAAATAACACCGTGCAGGTGCTGGATGCCGACGGCAACGTCATCGGTACCGCGACCGCTGACGGCACGGGCGCATTCACGGTCAATCTGGATACCGCCCAGACCAATGGCGAAGCCTTGCAGGTGGTGGTGTCGGACGGCACCAACAGTTCACTGCCAGGCAGCGTCAGCGCACCGGACAGCACGCCGCCGGCGGCGGTGAGTGATCTGGCGATCAACCCCGCCGGCACACAGGTGTCCGGTCTCGCAGAGCCGGGCACCACCGTCACCGTGAGCATTGCCGGCGGTAGCGTCTTGGGCACCGCGACGGCAGGTGCCGATGGCCGCTTCGTCGTCACACTGGATCCAGCGGCAGGCACTGGCAGCGCTCTGGAAGTGATCAGCACTGACGGCGGCGGCAACGACTCGCCGGCGGTGCCGCTGGCAGGTCCCGATGGCACTCAAGTCGCCACGCCGAGCGATCTGGCGTTGAGTGCCGACGGTTTCACCCTGACCGGCGCGGGCACGCCTGGCAGCACAGTGACCGTGACCAACAGCAATGGCGATGTCCTGGGCACCGGCCTGATCAACAGCTTCGGGCGCTTCACCCTGCTGCTCAGCGTCAAGCAGATCAATGCGCAAGTCCTGCAAGTCACCGCCACCAGCCCCGACGGTGATGTGTCGGTGCCTGGCACCGTCACCGCTGCCGATGGCACACCGCCGGACGCGGTGACCAATCTGGTGCTGAATGCCAACGGCACGGCGCTGACCGGTCGCGGCGAGGCCGGCGCAACGGTCACCGTCACCGACCCGGCAGGCACCGTGCTCGGTACTGCACTGGTCGCCAGCAATGGCACCTTCAGCCTGACGCTGACCCCGGCGCAGCTCAATGGCCAGGCGCTCACGGCAGTCCAGAGCGATGCCGCCGGCAACCTGTCGCAACCGGCCAGCATCATCGCTACGGACCTGCAACCGCCCGCCGCCGCTACCGGTGTCAGCATCAATGACGTCGGCACCGTGGTCAAAGGCCAGGGCGAAGCCGGCAGCACCGTGACCGTGCGCGATGCCGCCGGCAATGTCCTGGCGACTGGTCTGGTCGATCAGAGCGGCAATTTCCAGGTCACCCTGCCCAATGCGCAGAACACGGGCGAAACCCTGCAGGTCACCCTGACCGACGCCAACGGCAACACCTCGCCGTCCACCGGCGTGATTACCGTCGACGGCACCCCACCGGCCGCCGTGCAGAACCCGTTGATCAGCGCCGATGGCAGTACCCTCAGCGGCACTGGTGAAGCCGGTGCGACGGTGAATGTCACCACCGCCGACGGCACCCTGCTGGGCAGCGCCGTGGTCGGCCCGGATGGCTCGTTCAGCGTGACCCTGGCGCCAGCACCGACCAATGGCGAGGCGTTGGCGATCAGCCAGACCGACCCTGCCGGCAATGTCTCGCCGTCGACCAGCGTCAATGCGCCGGACATCAGTCCACCGGCGGCACTGACCCAAGTCGCCGTGAATGCCGATGGCGTCACCGTCACCGGCCACGGCGAACCCGGCGCCACCGTGTCTGTGCGCAGCGCTGACGGTACCTTGCTCGGTACCGCACAAGTCGGCAGTGGCGGCGCGTTTACCGTCACCCTCAACGCGCCACAACTTAATGCCGAAGTGCTGACCGTCACCCAAGAGGATCCGCCGGGCAACGTGTCCACGGCGGTTGAAGTCATCTCGGTGGATTTGACTGCGCCGGCGATTCCGAGCGCGCTGACCCTGAACGCGGCTGGCGTGCAACTGGCCGGGAATGCCGAGGCCGGCAGCACGGTGACCGTGCGCGACAGCCAAGGCAATCTTCTCGGCACCACCACGGCCGCTGCAAACGGCACCTTTCAAATAACGCTGAACAGCCCGCAGACCAATGGCCAGGCGCTGAACGTGACGGCCACCGACGCGGCGGGAAATCCGTCGGCGCCGGCTATTGTCAACGCTGCCGACAGCAGCGCCCCGTTGGCGGCCAGCGATCTGGCAGTCAGCGCCAACGGTGCAACGCTCACCGGCATCGGCGAAATCGGCGCCAGCGTAGAAGTGCGTGACGCCGGCGGTGCGTTGTTGGGCACCGCCACCGTTGGCAGCAACGGCAATTTCAGCGTCACCCTGTCTCCAGCAGCCGTGGCCGGTTCGACTCTATCCGTGGTGCAGATCGACGCCGCTGGCAACACCGGGCCGGCCAGCCCGGTCACCGCGCCGGGTAATCTGGCGGAAAGCGCACCGACCAATCTGGCCCTCAGCGCTGACGGCCTGACTCTGACCGGCTCGGCCACCGCCGGCAGCACCGTAAGCATCCGCAATGCCTCGGGCGTGTTGCTCGGCACCGCGCTGGTGGCGGCGAATGGCACCTTCAGCGTCACGCTGAATGCCGCACAACTGAACGGCGAACAGCTGTCTGCCGTAGCGACGTCGAGCACCGGCATCAATTCGTCCCCGACCGACTACACCGCTGCCGATATTGCTGCGCCAGCCCCGCTGAGCGAACTGAGTCTGGCACCGAACGGCACTGCGTTGACCGGTCGCGGTGAAGCTGGTGCAACCGTGACGGTGCTCGGCACCGGCGGGGTTGTTCTCGGCAGCGCCGTGGTGGCGGCCAATGGCACGTTCAGCGTCACCCTCAGCCCGGCGCAAACCGCAGGCCAGACCTTGAGCCTGAGCCAGGCCGACGCCGCCGGCAACGAGTCCAACAGCGTAAATCTGATCGCCCCGGACCTGATCGCGCCCAATCCGCCAGCGGCGCTGGTGGCAAGCGCTGACGGCGCGCTGCTGTCAGGTACCGGCGAGGCCGGCACCACGGTCAATGTGTACAACGCCGCCGGTACGCTGGTCGGCACCGGCACCGTGAGCATCGATGGCACGTTTGCGATCACCCTGACCACACCGCAAGCCAACGGTCAGGCACTGACCGTATCGCTGACGGATGCGGCGGGCAACACTTCGGCGGCCACACCGTTCACCTCAGTCGACAGCACAGCGCCAGCGGCTGTCACGCAACTGACCATCGGCGGCGACGGTGCAAGCCTGACCGGGCGCGGCGAACCGGGCGCGCAGGTTCGAGTCATCGACAGTGACGGCAACGTGCTCGGCACCGCCGTGGTCAGCCCGACCGGCACCTTCACTCTGACCCTGACCCCGGCGCTGACCAACGCCGAAGTGATCACCGTGGTCCAGGCCGATGCGGCCGGCAACGACTCGCCTGCCGTGAACCTGACCACACCGGACTTCACTCCGCCCGATCCGCTCGCCAACGTCGACATCAACTCGTCGGGTGCGCTGGTCATCGGCACTGGCGAACCGGGCGCGACCGTGACCGTGCGCGATGCCAACGGCACCTTGCTCGGCACCAGCGTGGTACTCGGCGACGGCACCTTCAGCGTCACCCTCAATCCGCCGCAGATCAACGAACAGATTCTCAGCGTGCAGCAGGCCGATCCACCCGGTAACGTCAGCGCGCCGGTGACCGTCGTCGCGCCGGATCTGACCCCGCCGGCGACCCCGGCCGAGCTGCAGCTGAATGCCGATGGCGACACGCTCACCGGTACCGGCGAAGTCGGCGCCACTGTGCGGGTGACAGCGGCGGACGGCACCGAACTGGGTACCGGCACCGTCGGCAGCGATGGACGCTTCCAGATCAACGTGACCCCGGCGCAAACCAATGGCCAGGCGCTGTTCGTGGTGTTGGCGGATGCGGTCGGCAATGCCTCGCCTGCCGGCACTCTGACGGCACCTGACAGCACGCCTCCTGCCGCATTGACCGACGTCGATATCGACGCCAGCGGCAGCCTGATCACCGGTTCCGGTGCGGCGGGCTCGCAAGTGGTCGTCACCAACGCGCTGGGCACGATCGTCGGCACTGGCACCGTGCAGGCCGACGGCAGCTTCAGCGTCACCCTCGATCAACCGCTGCTCAACGGTGAAGCCCTGTCGGTGATCCAGCGCGATGCGGCGGGCAATCCCTCGCCAATCGTCCCCGTCACTGCACCGGACGTCACCGTGCCGGCCGCGCCCACCGGCCTGGTGCTCACTGCCGACGGCGTGACGCTGACCGGCACCGGTGAAGCCGGCGCTACCGTGCGCGTGCTCAGCGCGACTGGCACCGTGCTGGGCTCGGCAACCGTGGCCGGCAATGGCTCGTTCAGCGTGACCCTCAATCCGCCGCAGGTGAACGGTGAGCTGCTGAGCGTCAACCAGACCGATCTGGCGTCGAACACTTCGCCATCAGCGCCCGTGCAGGCAGGCGACACCACCGATCCGCTGGAAGTCGCCGACCTCAACGTCAGTCCGGATGGCTTGACCGTAACCGGTACCGGCGAGCCTGGGGCAACCGTCACCGTGCGCGACGGCACCGTGGTGCTCGGCACCGCGACGGTGGCCGCAGACGGCAGTTTCAGCGTCACCCTGTCCGCCGCGCAGATCGATGGCCGCGCACTGTCCGTCGTGCAGGCCGACGCGCAAAACAACCTGTCCGAGCCGGTATTGGTCGACTCGCCGGACAGCACCGCACCGATCGCGCCAACAGTCACCTCGCTGACCGGCGCCGGCACCTTGCTCGCCGGGACCGCCGAAGCCGGCAGCACCGTCACCGTGTTGTCTGCCAACGGCACCGTGCTCGGCACAGCGGTGGCGCTGGGCAACGGCACCTACACAATCACCCTGAATCCGCCCCAGGCCAACGGTCAGTTGTTGTCGGTGATCGCAACGGATGAGGCGCAAAACGTATCGCCGGTGCTGCTCTACCCGGCGGCTGACACCACCGCTCCGGACGCCGTCACCGGTCTGACCATCAGCGGCGATCTGACCCAACTCGCCGGTCGTGGTGAAGCCGGCGCGACGGTCGAAGTGACCGACGCGCTGGGTAATGTGGTCGGCACTGGCACAGTGGCGGCCAACGGTACATTCCTGATCGATCTGGATCCGGGCATCACCGCCGGCCAGGTGCTGACGGTGAATCAGACCGACGTCGCAACCAACGTCTCGGCAGACGCCATCCTGACCGTTCCGGCGGTTCCAGCACCCGATGCGCCGGACAATCTTGTGCTGACAGCCGACGGCGTGACGCTGACCGGTACGGCGGCGATCGGCACCACCATCAATGTCTACGGGCCTGACAACAGTCTGATCGGCACTGGCGTCACTGGCGCGGATGGCACCTTCAGCGTAGTGCTCACGCCGGCGCAAACCAACGGCCAGAGCCTGGAAGTCACCGCCAACACCGCACTGGGCGGCGCGTCGCTGCCGACTGAAATCACCGCGGGGGACACCTCGGCGCCGGCGCCACTCAGCGATCTGGCGGTCAACGCCAGCGGCACACTGGTCACCGGTCGCGGCGAAGTTGGCGCAACTGTGACCATCACCGGCGCTGGCGGCGTAGTGCTGGGCAATGCGACGGTGGGCGCCAACGGCACCTTCAGCGCGCAGCTCAACGCGCCGCAGGTCAACGGTCAGGCGCTCAATGCGACTCAGACCGATGCGTCCAGCAACACTTCGCCCGGCCTTACCGTCACTGCGCCCGACATCACCCCTCCGGCGGCTCCGACAGCGCTAGTACTCAGCGACGCCGGTCTGCTGCTCGGCGGGCTCGGTGAAGCCGGCGCCACCGTCACCGTGCGCGGTGTCGGCGGCGCGGTGCTGGGCACTGCGACAGTAGCGGGCAATGGCACTTTCTCGGTGACCTTGTCCTCCGCACAACTCAATGGCCAACAACTGAGCGTCACGCAGAGTGATGCGGCGGGCAACGTCTCGCCAGCGACCAACCTCAGCGTCGCCGATACGACAGCGCCGGCACCGCTGAGCAATGTCACCCTGAACGGTACCGGCCTGGCCGTCAGCGGCACCGGTGAAGCCGGCGCCACGGTCAGCGTGACCAACGCGGCGGGTACCGTGCTCGGCACCGCCGTGGTCAATGCCGGCGGCACGTTCACCGTGCAACTGTCCAGTGCGCAGCTCAACGGCCAGCAGCTGAATGTTCAGCAGGCAGACCCGGCCGGCAACCTGTCGCCGGTATTCAACCTCACGGCAGCGGATGTGCAGGCGCCAGTCGCGGCCAGCGGTCTGACGCTCGCTGCCAACGGTCTGACCTTGAGCGGTACCGGTGAAGCCGGTGCAACGGTCAACGTCTACGGCCCGGGCGGCGCGCTGCTCGGTACCACCACCGTGGGCAGTGGCGGCACGTTCAGCTTCAACCTGAACACCGCGCAACTGGACGGGCAATTGTTGACCGTGCGCCTGGTCGACCCGGCCGGCAATCTGTCGCCCAACGCAAGCGTGACAGCACCGGACGTCACCGCCCCCGGCGCACCGACCGGCGTCAGCGTCAACGGCAGCGGCACCTTGCTTACCGGTGTCGGCGTGCCCGGCTCGACGATCAGCGTGCGTGGCGCCGGCGGTGTGGTACTCGGCACCGCGACCGTCGCCGCCAATGGCAGCTTCTCGGTGGTGCTGGCGTCGGCGCAGATCAATAGTCAGGTGCTCAGCGTCACTCAGGCGGATCCGAGCGGCAACGTCTCGGCAGCGGCAACCGCAACGGCACCGGACCTCACGCCTCCGGCGGCGGCCACGGCGCTGCTGGTCGGTGCCGACGGCCTGACCGTCACCGGTACCGGTGAGGCCGGCGCCACGGTGACCATCAAGTCGGCCACCGGCACCGTTCTGGGCACCGGCACGGTCAACAACCTCGGGGTGTTCACCGTCACCCTGAACAGTGCGCAGATCAACGGCGAAAAACTCACCGTCAATCTCAGCGACGCACGTGGCAACGTTTCGGTGGCCGCCAACGTCACCGCGCCGGATGTCGACGTCAACGCGCCAGTGGTCGCCAGCGATAACCTCGCCGTCGGCACTGTCACGCTGGCCCCGGTCACCGCGTCGCAGACCTTCAACGATTCGTTCACCACCCTGCTGGCCGGGTTCTCGAAAACCTTCACCTTCACCGTCGCCGGCGGTACGCGTCTTGATCCGACCCTGACGCTGACTACCAGCAGCCTGATTTCGCTGATCGATGGCGTGGTCTATACCCTGCAAGTGAAGGATGCCAGCGGCAACTGGGTCACCCTGGATGTCAACGGCAGCAGTGGCCTGCTCGATCTGATTGCCCTGGCCGGCCAGGGTGTGCGGGTCGACATCGGTAATCTGCTGTCAGGCGATTATCGACTGACCGTGTCGAGCACCGGCATCGGCGTGTTGACCACGGTCAATACCCAGCTGCAACTGGACGTCAGCAGTCTGACCCAGTTCAACGGCATTGCCGGGCCGGCGGTGACCGGCAACGTCATCACCAACGTCGGCGTCGATGGCACGGTCGATCAGACCGGTCCGGACAACGGCGCGCAATTGCAGATCTTCAAGAACGGCGCCTGGGTCAGCGCCGGTGCCGGCACCACCGTGCAAGGGCTGTACGGCACGCTGACGATCGACGCCAACGGCAACTACAGCTACAAACCGAACGGCAGTGTGGCCAGCGTCGGCAAGGTTGACGTGTTCAACTATCAACTGGTGCACCCGAACGGCTTGAGCGACACCGCCAATCTGTATGTGCGCATCGACAGCCCGCAAGCCACCGAAGTGTGGAATGACGCCAACCTTGGCAGCCCGGCACTGGTGGTGGATGCGACGCCGGACATCGCCTCGACCGACGTCACTCTGGTCAACCGCGAAGTCACCACCAACTCCGCGCTCGGCACGTTCAATGTGCTGCTGGGCGGCGGCAGCGGCAACTACAACACCGTGGTCGCGGCCGATACCGTCAGTGACCTGACTGTGGTGGTCAACTCGAGCAACCTGCTGGCACTGCTCGGTTCGATGACGGTGGGCCTGTACAAACTCAACACCGCGACCAACCAATATGTGCTGGTCAAGAGCTACGGCGGCAACGCCCTGCTCAACCTCGGCGGTGGTAACTACGGGATCAAGTTCGACGACCAGACCGCCGGCAGCTATCAGGTGCGGGTGGCGGTCGGCGGTCTCGGTCTGCTGACCAGCGTCAACACCAGCCTGATCAACGTGGCGACCTACAACAACCAGTTCGTGGTCGGCAGCTACTCGCCGGTGTCAGGCAATCTGCTCACCGACACCGCAGGCGGCGGCGCCGATGTGCTGGGCTCGGTGTACACCTTGCTCAGCGTACTGGTCGCCGGCAATTACGTGGCGCCGGGTTACAACGGCGTCTCGCTGGTCGGCAACTACGGCACCCTGCTGGTGCAGGCCAACGGCAACTACACCTACACGCTCAAGGCTGGGCTGACCGATGCGGTGATCGGTCAGGAAGACACCTTCACCTATCAGCTCACCCACCCGAACGGCACGGTCGATACCGCGACGCTGACCATCGACCTGAACAAGGCCGGCGCTTTCGCCAGTACCGCGTTCTCGGCGCTGGCCAGCGATGACCTGGGTCTGGCCCACGCCGCTGGCAGCGAGCTGATCCAGGGCACCGAGGGCAACGACACTCTCGACGGCTCCCACGGTGGCGCCGTCACCCTGCAAGGTGGAGGTGGCGACGACACGCTGATCATCGCCGACCAGCAGTTCGCTTCGGTCGATGGCGGCAGCGGCACCGACACCCTGCTCTGGGCCGGTGGCGATGTGTCGATCAACCTCGGCGATCTGCAGAGCAAGATCCACAACGTCGAAATCCTCGACCTCAACCATTCCAGTGCGGTTGCCCTGACGCTGAACCTCAGCGACCTGCTGGCGATCACGTCCTCGGATAACAACACCCTGCTGATCAAGGGTGACGAAAAGGACAGCGTGCACATGACCGATGGCTGGGTCGCCGATGGCACGCAGCAAGCCGACGGCATCGACTATGTTCAATACACGGCGCAGGAGGATCCGAGCCACCACTTGTGGGTGCAGAACGGCATTCAAGTGGTTTGAAACAAAGGCATCAGCAACGTCCGTCTCTCAACAGTAAGGGAAGTCTGTGGAGTCAGTTTTTCGCCAGAAATGGCCGGTGGTCCTGTTGACCATCGGCCTCTACCCCGCTTTCACCGTCGGTGTTCGCGCCGACGACAATTTCGACAGCAGCTTGCGCAGCATCAGCCCGTCGCAACTGCAACAACCGGCAGGCAATGACAGTCGTCAGCGCCCTGCCCCTGCTTCCAAGGCCTCCGCCGATGCGGACGCTCTGGGGCTGGAACAAGCGGTCAGGCTGGCCGTGGACTGGCACCCACGGATCGGCGAGGCCATCGGCACGCTGTTCCAGCAAGGCGAAGGGGTCAACGTCGCCGAATCCGGCTATTACCCGCAGGTCACCGGCGGCATCAAGGGTGGCTACACCAGCGGTTACGGCAGCGATGCGGGCAGCCAGTCGGTGAACATTTCCCTCAAGCAGATGCTGTATGACTTCGGCAAGGTATCCAGTTCGGTCGACGCCGCCCGCGCTCGGGTGGCACGCAGTCAGGCCGGGATTCTGCTGGCGATCGACGACATTGCCCGCGACACCGCCAAGGCCTACATCGAAGTGCAGCGCTACCAGCATCTGCTCGAGGTTGCGCGCGAACAGATTCAAGGTATTGGCGGCATCGTCGACCTGGCCAAACAGCGCAGCGACATGGGCGCCAGCACCCGCTCCGATATGGTCCAGGCGCAGTCCCGGGCCGAAGGTGCGACGGCGACGTTGCAGGAATTCAAGGCGCAATACGCACGCTGGCAAGCCACCCTGACCAGCCTGCTCGGACGGCGCACGCCGCCAGCGGTGAGTGACGCTGCTGCGCCGACGCTGAGTCAGGCCTGTGACGTTTCGCAAATCTCCGACACCCTGCCCGCCGTCCTCCAGGCCGCTGCGCAACGCACTCAGGCCCAGGCCGAACTGGCCCAGGCCAAGGCCGAAGCCTACCCGACCCTGTCGCTGCAACCGTCGGTCAATCAATACCTGGACGACCACTACGACGATCAGAACTCCCGCGCTGATCGCACCCAGGTCGGGATCTTTCTCAACCTCGAAGTGCCGATCTACCAGGGCGGTGCGATCAGCGCCCGCAGTCGCGCCGCCGGCCATGCGCTGACCGCAGCGGACTCGGCCGAAGACTTCGCGCGCCTGCAAGCGCGTCAGGGCCTGGCTGAAGCCCAAGCGCAGACCTCGGGCCTGAACCGGCGGCTGCGCTCGCTGGAATTTCGCCAGTCCAGCATCACCGAAGCGCGCATGTTGTACGGCCGCCAATACCTCGAGCTGGGCACCCGCCCGCTGCTGGACTTGCTCAACGCCGAGCAGGAAATCCACCAGTCGCGCTTTGATCTGGTCAACACCCAGGCCGATCTGCAACGTCTGCAGATCGACTGCTTCTACAACAGCGGTGCGATTCGCCGGGTCTTCGGCATCGACCACAGCGCCATCCAGAATGTCGAGATCCTGCCATGACCGATGCCAGCATCACTATTGCTGAACCCGCCGCTGCCGAGACTCGCGAGGATTATTCACCGTGGCTGGAAGCGGTGCTCAAGGTCGCGCGCCACTATCGCCTCGACGTCTCCCCGGAAAGCGTGCGCCTGGCTTCTGTGCACAGCGAAGGCCGCGTCGAAGAAGTGGTTCGGCACATGGCGCGTCAGGCCGGACTCAGCGTCAAGTTCGCGGTGTTCGACAACAAGAGCCTGAGCCGCTGGCGCACGCCGCTGGTGGTGCAACTGCGCGATGGTCAGGTCGGCGTGCTTGAAAGCATTGGCGAGACCGGCGAGCTGGGCATCTGCTTCAGCAGCGATCAGGGTTTGCAGAGCCGCATGGACGCCGCCGCTCTCGCCGAGCAGGCCCTGCGCACGGTGATTTTGCGCCCGACGCAACCAGTGGCGGACGTGCGCACCAACGACTACATCAAGCCGTACGACGAACACTGGTTCCGGCGCATCGTCCTCACCGACCTGCGCCCCTACAGCCAAGTGATGATCGCCTCGCTGGTCGCCAATCTGCTGGGGATGGCCGGAGTGCTGTTTTCCATGCAGGTGTACGACCGGGTGATTCCGGCCGAATCGCTGCCGACCCTGTACGTGCTGTTCGGTGGGGTAATGCTGGCGCTGCTGTTCGATTTCGTCATGCGCATCCTGCGTCTGCGCATCACCGATGTACTGGGCAAGCGCGCCGATTTGCGCGTCTCCGATCTGGTGTTCGGCCATGCCTTGCGCCTGCGCAATTCCGCGCGGCCGAAATCCACTGGCTCGTTCATCTCGCAACTGCGCGAGCTGGAACAGATTCGCGATCTGATCACCTCCAGTACCGCCACGGCGCTGGCGGACATGCCGTTTTTCCTGCTGTTCCTGCTGGTGTTCTATTTGATCGGCGGGCCGCTAGTCTTGATTCCACTGGTGGCGCTGGTGTTCATGTTGCTGCCCGGGATCATCGCGCAACCGCGTCTGGCCCGACTGGCCAATGCGTCGATGCGCGAAGCCGCGCTGCGCAACGCCATGCTGGTGGAAAGCATTCAAGGCCTCGACGACATCAAGGCACTGCAGGCCGAGCAACGTTTCCAGCAACAGTGGAATCAATACAACGCTGCCTCGGCGGACAGCAGTCTGCGTTTGCGCACCCTGACCAACAGCCTGGTGGCCTGGACGCAGAATGTGCAGGGCGGGGTGTTTGCGGTAGTCATTGTGTTCGGCGCGCCGATGGTGATTGCCGGTGACCTGACCACCGGCAGTCTGGTCGCGGCGTCGATCCTGTCGTCGCGGATGATGGGGCCGATGGCGCAACTCACCCATGTGCTCACCCGCTGGCAGCAGGCCAAGGTCGCGCTCGAAGGCCTGAACCGGATCATGCAGATGCCGGTGGATCATCCCGAAGGCAGCCAGCGCGTGCACCTGCCGGCGATTCGCGGCGACTACCGCCTGCGTCAGGCCAGTTTCCGCTACAGCGAAGAATCCGCGCCCGCGCTCAACAGCATCGACCTGAGCATTCGCCCCGGCGAGCGCATCGCCCTGCTCGGCCGCAACGGCGCCGGCAAGTCGACGTTGCTCCAGGCACTGGGCGGCGCCATGGATCTGAGCAGCGGCGAAACCACCCTGGACGGCATCGCCCTGGCGCATCTCGACCCGGCTGACCTGCGCCGCGATGTCGGCCTGTTGTCGCAACAGGCGCGGCTGTTTCACGGCACCCTGCGCGACAACATCACCCTCGGCGCCGGTCAGGCCAGCGATCAGGAAATCATCGCCGCGCTGACCGTCACCGGTGCGCTGGATTTCGTTCGCCAGTTGCCCAAAGGCATGGATCACCTGGTACTTGAAGGCGGGCTGGGTTTGTCGGGCGGCCAGCGTCAGAGCTTGCTGCTGTCGCGCTTGTTGATCCGTCAGCCACAAGTGCTGTTGCTCGACGAACCGACCGCGGCGCTGGATGACGTCACCGAGCGACTGCTGCTGGAAAAACTCGCGACCTGGACTCAGGGCCGAACGCTGGTGGTCGCCACGCACCGGGTCAGCGTGTTGCAACTGGTCGAGCGGATCATCGTTCTCGACAACGGGCGCATCGTCATTGACGACCATCGCGACGCGGCACTCGCGCGGCTGCGCGCACCGGGCAAAGGAGTGGCGGTATGAAACCGATGATGACCGACGTACCGGACCCGATGTCCTATCTCGACGGCCGCGATGAGCGTGCCCTGGCCGGTGGCGCAAAAGTGATCTGGGGCTGCGCGCTGATGCTCGCCTGCTTCGTCGCGTGGGCGGCGTGGTTTGAGATCGTCGAGGTCTCGACCGGCACCGGCAAAGTGGTGCCGAGCTCGCGCGAGCAAGTGATTCAGTCGATGGAGGGCGGCATTCTCGAGCAGCTCAACGTTACTGAAGGCGCGTTGGTCGAGCGCGGCCAGATTCTCGCGCAACTGGACCCGGTGAAGAACCAGTCCAACGTCGGCGAGAGCGCGGCCAAGTACCGCGCGGCGCTGGCGAGCGTCAACCGCTTGCAGGCCGAGGTCAGCGAAAAGCCATTAACCTTTGACGCCTCGCTGCAGGAGTTTCCCGATCTGATCCGCGCCGAAACCGAGCTCTACCAGACCCGTCGCAAAGGTCTGGCGGAAACCCTCGATGGTATTCAGAGCTCGCTGAAACTGGTGCGCAGCGAACTGGCGATCACCGAGAATCTGGCGAAGATCGGCGCCTCGAGCCGGGTCGAAGTGCTGCGCCTGACCCGTCAGCGCTCGGAGCTGGAATTGAAGGCCACCGAAGCCCGTTCCGATTACATGGTCCGCGCCCGCGAAGACCTGGCCAAAGCCAACGCCGAAGCGCAGATGCTCGAGGCGGTGATCCGTGGTCGTACCGATTCGCTGTCGCGCCTGACCCTGCGTTCGCCGGTGCGCGGTATCGTCAAGGACATCGAAGTCAGCACCATTGGCGGGGTGATCGCGCCCAACGGCCAGGTCATGCAGATCGTGCCGCTGGATGAGCAACTGCTGATCGAGACGCGCATCTCGCCGCGCGACATCGCCTTCATTCATCCGGGTCAGGCGGCGAAAGTCAAAATCACCGCCTACGACTATTCGATCTACGGCAGCCTCGACGGCGAAGTGGTGACGATCTCGCCGGACACGATTCAGGACGAAGCCAAGCCGGAGATTTTTTACTACCGCGTGTTCATCCGCACGTCGTCGGATGAACTGCGTAACAAGGCCGGCAAACGCTTCGCCATCGTGCCCGGAATGATCGCTACGGTCGACATTCGTACCGGCGAAAAAACCGTGCTGGACTACTTGATCAAACCGCTCAACCGCGCCCGCGAAGCGTTGCGCGAACGTTGATCAGCGACTCGCCAGTTTGGTCGCCGGCGGCGCCGTCGGGGTAATACTCGCCTGATAGCGCGCCCACTCGCGATTGATCTCCGCGTACGGCAGGAAAATGCTCACGCGCGGTTGATCAAGCAGGTCCGGGCGCTTGAGGCGGCTGACGTCATCGCGGGTCAAAAACGCCACGTTGATGCCGACTACCTTGCCATCGGCGGAAAATACCGGCCCGCCGGACATGCCTTTGGCCAGTGCGCCATTGTGAGTGCCATAGAGCACGTTGCCCTCTTTGACGTCGAGGCGAACCATCGCCGGCAATGCCTGACCGGTGCCCTTGACCGACATGTACAGCGAATTGAACCCCACCGAGGTCAGCTCTTCGCCCGGCTTGTAGCCGCGCCATCCCGGCACGCTATTGGCCTTGTGGCGGAAGAACTGCACGTCTGCCTGCCCCTGGAAAACCGTGCCCGACAAGTAGGGAATGTGCTTCACCGTCACGGCGTAATCTTCATTCCATTGCACAGCCGAACCCATCAGCACGTAAGGCAAAGGCGCGCCGGAGTGAACGACAAAGGCTTGGTCTAAAACAGGATCCTGAACAAAAGCGACTGGCATTCCATTGCACCCGCTGAGCAGCATCGACGCTGCAACAAGTGACTTGAGGGGGCGCATTTTCGGTACATCTTGAAGTGAGGGAAGGTGCTGCAATATGTCATTGCGCCATCACTTCAGCAATAGTCTGAGCCTACCGCTTGTCGGCGAGCGATATAGTCAGTCAATGATTGGATCCAAGTAGCGAGGCTGGGACGATGATTGCCATCGTCCCCTTGCGCGTCAGATTTGTGCTTGACCACCGTCGACAAACAGCTCGATACCGTTGACGAAGCTAGCGTCGTCCGAGGCGAGGAACACCGCGGCAGCAGCGATTTCTGCCGGCTCGCCAACACGCCCCATTGGGATCTGCGACGCCATGTAATCGAGCAGACCTTGCTGCTGTTCGGCGTCCGGACCGGCCAGCTCCACCAGACCCGGAGTTTTGGTAGCGCCCGGGCTGAGCGTGTTGATGCGCACGTTGCGGTCTTTCAGATCCAGAATCCAGCTGCGCACGAACGCCCTGACAGCCGCCTTCGACGCGGAATACACGCTGAACGCCGCCGTGCCGGAACTGCCCGCCGTGGAACCGGTGAGAATCACCGAAGCGCCTTTGGCCAACAGCGGCAAGGCTTTCTGCACAGTGAACAGCACGCCCTTGACGTTGCGATCGAAGGTGTCGTCGTAGTGAGCCTCAGTGATTTCGCCCAGCGGCAGCATCGAGCCACCGCCGGCGTTGGCGAAAAGCACGTCGAGATGGCCCTTTTCGGCACGAATCTGCTGATACAGCGCATCAAGCTGTTCGAGGTTCGTCGAGTCAACCTGCACGCCTTTGGCGTTGCCGACCAGCGCAACGGCGGCGTCGAGTTCGGCCTGGCGACGGCCAGTGATGTAAACGTAAGCGCCTTCCTCAGCGAAGCGCTTGGCCGTGGCCAGGCCAATGCCGGAGGTGCCGCCGGTAACGAGAGCAATTTTGCCTTGAAGTTTGCCAGTCATGAGTCTTCTCCAGAACGTGGTTAAAGCTGATCGGGGTTTGGTTTCGAGCTGGGAAAAGCTTATCGACGCTACCGACCTTTCAAAATAGAATTGTCTGAAACTCATCGTTGCAGAATTGAAATGAGCAAACTGCCTGATTTTGAAGGTCTGGCGATGTTCGCCAAAGTTGCAGAGGAAGGTTCGTTCGCCTCCGCCGCGCGGGTCATGGGCGTCTCGGTACCCACGGTGTCGCGTGCGGTGGCGCGGCTCGAAGAACGCTTGGGCGGTCGCCTGTTCAACCGCACCTCGCGGCAATTGGCGTTGACTGAATTCGGTTCGAGCATGGCAGCTAAAGCCGGGGACATTTACCGCCAGGCCGAAGAGGTCGAGAGTGAAGCACAAGACCTCTCGGTGCAGCCGCGTGGACAAGTCCGCCTCGCCGTGCCCATGTCATTCGGTTTGCGTTGGGTCGCGCCGTTGTTGCCTGAGCTGCTGCGCCGCTACCCGGAGCTGTTCGTCGATCTGCATTTGCACGACGCCTCGGTCGACCTGATCGCCGAGGGCTTCGACGCCGCATTGCGTATCGCCGCCCTGCCCGACTCATCGCTGGTCGCGCGTCGGCTATGCGCCGTGAGTCAGTTGCTGGTGGCGTCTCCCGGCTACCTGGAAGCTCACGGACGCCCCATGCACCCGCGTGATCTGGCGACGCGTTCATGCCTGAGTTATGCATACCGCGCGCGCACGCAAGTCTGGCGCTTCACCCATCACAGCGGCATCGAGGAAGATGTCGTGCCGAAAGGCCCGTTGCGCGTGACCAATTCCGATGCGCTGCTGCCGGTGTTGCTCGAGGGATTGGCGATTGCCGAATTGCCGGAATTCATCGCCAGCGAATACCTGGCCGATGGGCGGCTGGAAGTGTTGCTGCCGGAGTGGCACATGACTCGCGGCGGGCTGTATTTCGTGACGCCGTCTGCACGCAGTCGCCCAGCGAAGATCCGCGCGCTGTCCGACTTCTTTGCCGAGCATCTGTCGGAGCCAGTGTGGCGCTGTGATCCGGCACACCCTTCGTACTTGCTCAAATGAACGTTCGTCGGTGCGCCTGACGACCGCACGGGCAATCCGGAAAGTGCGTGCTAGGGTGTCTAGCCAAAGCACGTTTCAATCCAGGAAAAAATGAGGAGGATTCATGCCACTTCATCCCATTCTGTTCATGGGCGGTTCCGGCGCCATCGGCCACCAGACGGCCCGCGCATTGCGCGCGGCGCATCCCGACGTACCCTTGCTGATCGGCGGGCGCGACCTCGCCAGGGCTGAGCAAACCGCCGAGCAAATCGGCAATGCCCAGGGTGTGGTCATCGATGCTCGCGCAGAAGATCTGGGACTGGGTGATCGCCCGGTCAGCGCCCTCGCCCTTTTCTACATGGACCACGCCCTCGCCGGGCTGCGTTTTGCGCAAAAGCGCAAGGTGCCGCACCTGAGCATTTCTTCCGGCGTATTCGAAATCGCTCCGCAAATCGCCAGTTTCATTCACACGCCCGACGCGGCGCCGATCGTTCTCGGCTACGAATGGATGGTCGGCGCGACCACGGTAGCGACCCTGCACCTCGCCAAGGCCTTCGCCCGTGTGCACGACATCCGCATCCACGCACTGGTCGACGAACAGGATGGCGGCGGTCCGACTGTGGCGGTCGATTTCGAACACCTGAACAAAATGCTGCCGGCCGCGCTGACCCGCCGTGACGGCGAGTTCATCTGGCGCGAAGGCGACGACGCCAAGGTCAGCTTCCGCGCCGTCGACGGTACCACTCTGGAAGGCGCCGGTTTTTCCTCCATCGACGTCACCGGCCTGGCCGCCGCCACCGACGCCCCGAACGTCGAGTTCAACCTCGCCAGCGGCGTCAGCTCGACCCGGCGTCAGGGCCAGCCGATGTCGACAGAGATATTGATCGAAATAGAAGGCACGGATCACAAGGGATCTGCGTTGCGCACACGGCACGCCGTGGTTCACCGCGCAGGTGCGGCGGCATTGACCGGGCTCAGCGTGGCCATGCTGCTGGAGCGACTGGTTGGGCTGGATGGGCAAGCGCCTGTGAGGCCGGGGTTGTATTTTCCGTATCAGTTGCTGGACGCGCAGGTGTTTTTGCAGCGGCTGGAAAAGGACGGTGGTGGGCTGATAGAGCTGGACGGAGAAGTGACTGGATAAAAAATCGTAGCGACCAGGCTGGTCGCTACTCAAACACACAGACGACAGGGTCGCAGGTGAGTATCAGTTTTACTTCCTTCTCCTGTTTGCACAGGGTTAGAGCTTGCGACCAACCTGAGCGTAGCCCTGCCTTATGCTCAAGGCAGGACGCAGAGCCCTGGCAAATGTCACTTCTTCTTTTTCGCTGGCTTGTCGGCCTTCTCTGATTTCTTTGCCTTCTCCGGTTTGCTGTCAGCTTTCTTGGCGGAATCCTTGGGTTTGGCGTCTTTTTTCTTTTCTTTCTTGTCAGAGGGCTTTTCTTTCTTGTCGGAAGACTTCGATAGGGTCGAAGCCGCATCCGATTTCTTCGCCGATGACGACTTTTTGTCTTTCAATTCTTTACTGGCTTTCGAAGTCTCACCTTTGCTCTTCTTGTCATCTTTAGCCACGTTAACCACCTCTCGGAGTAGTGCTGACATTAGCGCACTGCCTGCGGAATTGCCCCCAGGCTCAGTATTAGGCGTGGCTGGTGGAATGCCGTTCAATTTTTCTCAAACGTCGACAATCGCAGGTTGAAAGTTCAAAAGGTGTTGGCGATGTGGAAGCGCCTTGCACTAAAAGGCGCATCCTGTTCTTCGTCCTGGTTTAGGCGAAAGAAATCGCGCATCAGCTCGACAGTAGCTTCACGCTGCCACAAACCCTACACGCGGGTCTGCCCGTCATTCCTTCACCTGTTGAGCCAGTGCGGTGGGATAAATGACTTGCTGGGTGTCCAGGTTGCGAATCTCGGATTCGATGCTGATGGTTGACACCTCGCGTCCGCGAGGTCCGCTGATAGCGGTGCTGGTGGAGAAGTCCACCACGTAACGCTGGCCGGCGCGCAATTCGACATCGCGTGCACCGAAGCCGCATTTTGCGCCGCCGGTACCTAGCCCGTTCATCGATACCCAGCACCAGCCCAAGGAGTGCTTTCCGGGCGTAAGGCGTAGCGCCTGTTTACCGGAAACGTCGAGAATTGACGCACGCCCGGCGCCCGGCAACGGTTGGTCATCCACTTGCGTTGCTAGCAGCAGTCGGTGAAAGGGCACGCCGATAGCGCGAAATTGAGTGGTCGCGAAGTAGACAAGCGCGGCGTCGGGAGCGTTATTGGAAAGATCATAAGGCGTCATCGATTCCGGCGCCCATTCACCTTGGTAATCCTTGTAGTGATAGTTGGAGCAGGCGGTGGTGAAAATGGCTGCCAGCAGAACAGCGGATAGCTTGAGTTGTGAATTGAAAAACGACGAACGCATTGTTCTTCCTTGTTGAGATACCTACGGCCGCTTCGTCAACAGCGGCCGTCTCCGGCGAAAAGTGATATCGGGATGATATCACTCAAACCGTCACAGAGCCTCTCGGCGCTGTTCTTTTGCCAGAAAAAAGACCCGGCGCATGACAAGCCTCTTATGCCTGTACTCGCTTCAGGCTGATCTCACCGTTGCAGCCTGCTGGTTGTTCTCAGCCCGAATCCTGAACCAGATCGCATACATCGCCGGCAGAAACACCAGCGTGATGATGGTGCCAACAAACGTGCCGCCGATCAGCGTGTACGCCAGCGTGCCCCAGAACACCGAGTGGGTCAGCGGAATGAATGCGAGAATCGCTGCCAGCGCGGTCAACAACACTGGCCGCGCCCGTTGCACTGTCGCTTCGACCACGGCATGAAACGGCGCCAGGCCTTCCTGCTCGTTGTGATGAATCTGCCCGATCAGGATCAGCGTGTTGCGCATCAGGATTCCCGACAGCGCGATCAACCCGACCAGCGCGTTGATGCCGAACGGCTGATTGAAGATCAGCAGCGTCGGGACGACACCGATCAAGCCTAACGGCGAGGTGAGGAAGACCATGATCATCGCCGAGATCGAACGCACCTGCACGATGATGATCAGCAGCGTCATGGCAATCATAATCGGCAACAACGGCAGAATCGCCTTGCCAGCCTTGCCGGATTCTTCGATGGCGCCCGCCTGTTCAATCCGGTAACCGGATGGCAGGTTTTCGATGATCGGCTGCAACTGCTGGATGATCGCGCCGGAAACGTCCGGTGGCTGCAAACCTTCGGCGATGTCGCCACGCACGGTGATGGTCGGCGTGCGATCACGGCGGCGCAGGATCGGATCTTCCATGCGCACTTCGACCTGGCCGATCTGCGACAACGGGATGCGCTGCCCCGCCGCGCCGACCAGGGTGAAGCCTTCGATCTGCGCCGGGTCGAGGCGGATATTGCCCGCCGCACGGCCGACGACCTGCACTGATCGGATGTCCTCGCGAACCGCCGTGATCGGCACGCCGCTCAGAAGAAATTGCAACTGCTGGGCCACCGCGCTGGACGTCAGCCCCACCGCCTGCAAGCGATCCTGATTCAGGTTGAAGTGCAGCGTCGGCGTCAGTGGCCCCCAGTCCGTGTTGACGGTTCTCATCATCGGGCTGTCCTGCATCACCGCCCTGACCTGCTCGGCGATGTCGCGCAGCTTCGCCGGTTCAGGCCCCATCACGCGATAGGCCACCGGGAATGGCGAGTACGGGCCGAAGACGATTTGCGTGGCCCGAACGCGTGCCTCTGGAGCAAGCCCTTCAGCGACGGCTTCGCGCAAACGCAACTTGAGAGTTTCGCGAGCGTCCTGGCTGTCGGTCAGCACGACGATTTTGGCGAACGATGGATCCGGCAACTCCGGCGCCATCGCCAGGAAAAACCGTGGCGCGCCCTGGCCGATATAGGCCGTGACGATTTTGGCCTTTTCCTGCTTCTGCAGCCAGGCCTCGACCTTGGCCGTAGCGGCACTCGTCTGCTCGATGGACGTGCCGTAGGGCATCTGCACTTCGATCATCACTTCGGGGCGGTCAGAGGTCGGAAAGAACTGCTTCTTCACCAGCCCCATGCCTGGGATCGCAACGGCAAACAGCGCGACAACCATGCCCGCCACCAGCCATTTGCGCGTAATCACCCACGTCAGAATCCGCCGGAAGCGGTTGTAGCGCGGCGTGTCGTAGATTGCCGCATGCCCGCCTTCGACTTTCTTGATGTCCGGCAACAGCTTCACGCCCAAGTACGGCGTGAAAGCCACGGCGACGACCCACGACGCAATGAGCGCGATGCCGACAATCCAGAACATGTTGCTGGTGTACTCGCCCGCCGTGGACTGGGCGAACCCGTTTGGCAAAAAGCCAATCGCCGTGACCAGTGTGCCAGCGAGCATCGGCGCTGCGGTATGGCTCCAGGCATAAGCCGAGGCCTTGATGCGGTCGTAGCCCTCCTCCATCTTCACCACCATCATTTCAATGGCGATGATCGCGTCATCGACCAGCAAGCCGAGCGCCAGAATCAGCGAACCCAGGGTGATCCGGTCAAAGTTCTTGCCGGTCGCCGCCATCACCACGAACACGATTGCCAGGGTCAACGGCACCGCCGCTGCGACTACCACGCCGACACGCCAGCCCATGCTGAGAAAACACACGAGCACGACCACCAGCAGCGCGACAAAGAACTTGACCATGAACTCGCCGACGGCCGAGTCGATATTCACCGCCTGATCGGTGACTTTGGACAGGGTCATGCCCAAGGGCATTTCCTCGTTGATCCTGATCGTTTCGGCATCCAGCGCCTTGCCCAGATCGAGCCCGTTCCAGCCCTCGCGCATGATCACGCCGAGCAATAACGCTTCCTCGCCATTGTTGCGCACCAGAAAGGTCGCCGGGTCTTCGTAGCCGCGCTCGACCGTCGCGACATCAGATAGCTTGAGGGTTCGCCCCTGCGCCACCATCGGCGTGTCACGGATTTTCTGCAACGTATCGAACGCGCCATCTACGCGCAGAAAAACCTCCGGCCCTTTGGTTTCGACCGATCCGGCGGGGGTCAGGACGTTCTGATTGTTCAGCGCGGCGAAGATGTCCTGCGGCGACAAACCCAGCGTCGCCAACCGATCATGGGAAAACGAAACGAATATCCGCTCGGCCTGCTCGCCGATGATGTTGACCTTTTTCACCCCCGGCACATGCAACAGGCGCTGGCGTAATGTCTCTGCGTCGCGCACCAGCAAGCGCTGCGGCTCGCCCTTGGCTTTCAAGGCGAACAGCGCGAAGGTCACGTCGGAAAACTCGTCGTTGACCATCGGCCCGATGACACCCGCCGGCAGCCTGATTGCTTCGTCGTCGAGCTTTTTGCGTGCCTGATAAAACTCTTCCTGCACCTGCCCCGGCGGTGTGCTGTCGAGCAACGACACCACGGTGAATGCAAGCCCTGGCCGGGTGTAGGTTTCCGTGCGGTCGTACCACTTCAATTCCTGCAAACGCTTTTCCAGGGGTTCGGCGACCTGGTCCTGCATCTCCTGCGCGGTCGCCCCCGGCCACGCGGTAATCACCGTTAGCTGCTTGACCGTGAACGGCGGGTCTTCCGCCCGGCCCAACTTGAAGAACGACAGGACGCCGGCAACGGCGATCAGAAAAATCAGAAACACCGTGATCGCCCGTTGGCGAACGGCGATGGCGGAAAGGTTGAACCGGCCCTCGCTCATGGACGGCTCCCGGCAACCTGGCCATCGTCGCGGGCAAGCAATCGCACTTCTTCGCCATCGCGCAGCAGATGCGCACCCAGCGCGACAATCGGCTCACCGACGTTGAGTTCGCCAGCAATGCGCGCCGAATCGTCACTCAACCCGAGCACCTCGACCGGTCGCCAGGAGACTTTCGCCGGTGTGCCTGCGATCACCCAAACGCCGGGGCCTTTGCCCGGGTTGTAGATTGCGGCCATGGGCACCTTCAGCGCCTGTTTTGGCGCAGAACTTTGCGGGATTTCAATGGTGACCGTCGAGCCGATCGGCGCATCGGCCAGTTTGCCTTCAAGCACATAGCGCGCTTCAAAGGTGCGAGTGGCGCGGTCGGCGGAGTCGGAAAGCAGACGCAGTTTTGCACTGACGGCAGCCGACGTATCGCCATACAGTTTTGCCTGGGCGGTTGAGCCTGCTGCGGGGCGTAAGGTTTCGGGCAGATGAACGATGGCTTCACGCTGACCGGCGCGCGCCAGTCGCACCACCGGTTCGCCGGGGCTGACGACTTGCCCCGGTTCGACAAGGGTTTCCACCACCACGCCATCAGCGTCCGCCACCAGCACCGCGTAACCGGAAGCGTTGCGCGCAACGTCCGCCTGCGCGACAGCGGCATTGAGTTGCGCCCTGGCGGTGTCGGCGGCGGCTTTGAACTGATCGTAGGCCGATGCCGAAATAGCGCCGGCGGCGACGAGCCGGCGATTGCGCGCTTCGTCACCGGCTGTCTGATTTGCCCGGGCGCGAGCGGCGCTCACCGCTTCTTGCTGCGCTCGCGCCTGCAGGCCGAGGTCGATCGGGTCAAGACGCATCAGTGGCTGCCCGCGCTTGACCGTCTGGCCGGTATCGACCAGACGCTCAAGTACCTTGCCCGAGACGCGAAAACCCAAGTCGCCCTGCACTCGCGCCGCCACGACACCGGTGAATGATCGTGACCCGTCCTCTGCAAGTTGCACCGCAGCCGACCTCACCAAGGGCGCCAGGGTACGCGGGTCTTTTGCGCTGGAAGAATCACCACACGCCGTCAGGGCCAAGGGCAACAAACATACCGCGAGGGGGAAAGGTCGGAGCCGGCGCATGGAATTCCTTTACTGAAAATAGGATGACCATCATATTCTCAGTCTTGTGACCAATATCGTCAACAGTCACAACGTTTCCGGCCCGATTTCAGCGCTGAATCAAAAGCGGTAGCTGACAGAAGTGCCGAGTCCGCTGGCGCTGTTCACGTATTTGGCCTTGTACGAACCTTTGCCTACCGAGGTGTCCTCGAATACGCGGTCCGCGATTGGTGTTGTTGGTCGGAGACTGATCAACCGAAAACCCGGTACGCAGCACTGAAATAACCAAGCTGCGGCGGCCATGTAGTCCGAGTGACCATACCAGTCAATAGTTACACCCAGAACAGCTGAAATGTCGTTGCGTCAGGAACTGATCCGACTCCTCGGATCAGCAGACGGTCAAGGCATCAAGCTGCGCAAGATGAGGTTCGAAGTCAGCGTGGGCGCCACTTCGATGAAATCCAGGTTGTGTTGCAGCATGAGTGGATTGACGAAGGGCCGCAGGGCCAAGTGGATCGATTCGACGGTTTCATCCAGCGGCGTCCTGCGCTCGAACTCACCGGCCTCGCGCCCTTCACGGACAATGTCGGTGATAAAGCGCTTGATCTGCGCATCGTAACGCTGCGCACTGGGCCAGTTTTCGCCAGCGGCGAATGCGGCAATGTCGTAGAGCTTGCGGTCGTTGAAGAACAGGTTCACACCCGTGGCGATCACGGTTTTCACCAAGCGGCGGAAGCGCTCGGTGGGCGTCAGGTCTTCCTCGTTTATCGCCTGCTCCACCGCCGCAACGATCTGGCCCAGACAGTTAGCGCAGATGGCCTCGCCAATCGCCTGCTTGGAATCGAAGAATTTGTAGATGTACGCCTTGGAGAAACCGATGGCCTTGGCCAGATCGGATACCGTGGTTTTGGCATAGCCGTACTGGCTGAAATGCTCGTTGGCCGCCGCGACAATCTGATCACGAATGTCGTGATCGACGGGACCACGCGGGCCGGGGAAGGATGGGGAAACTGAAGTCTGATTCATGTCGGCAGCTTACTCACCCGCCCGCCGACTGACAACGTGCGACTCATTCTGAAAACCACCACCCACCCCCTGTAGGAGTGAGCCTGCTCGCGATAACGCCCTCCCAAACGACACCAACTCCCCAAGCTGCTGCACTACCCGGCCTTACTGATCGCGGAAAAATTGATACGAGAAAAGCCATGCAGCAACATCCCGACAATGATCAACGCCCCCGCCCGCAACCACGTCTCCCAGCCCTGCTGACTGAGCAACACCAGACACGACACGATCGCAAGCACCGGAACGAAGGTCGGTACGCGAAAGTGATCCTCCTCGACCCTGTCGCGACGAAGCACGAGCACCGCCACATTGGTACTCAGAAAAACGAACAGCAACAGTAAAACCACCGTCTCGGCCAGCGTTGCCAAAGTACCCGTGAGCGTCAGCGCAATCGCCACCAGGGTGGTTGCGACAATGGCCGCCCAAGGAGTTTTTCGTTCAGGCAGCACCGCCCCCAAAACCCCCGGCAACAGACCCAGGTTCGCCATGCCATACGTCAATCGACTGGCCATGATCATGGTTAACAGCGCACCGTTGGCCACAGCGATCAGCGCAATGAAAGAGAACAGCGCCGGCGGGATTGCGAGGGTCGATGCGCGGACAACTTCGAGCAAAGGCGCCGACGTGGCGACCAGTTTCTCGGTAGGCAACACCGAAGAAGCCGCCACCCCCACCGCCATGTAAACCACGCCAGCCGTGATCAACGCCGCGAACAAGGCGCGCGGGTAGACCTTGCGCACGTCCTTGATTTCCTCCGCCAGATTGGCCGAAGTTTCGAAACCCACGAAGGAGTAGAACGCGAGCAATGCCGCACCCAACACCGCCAGCATGGGACTGACGCCAGGCTTGAACGTAAGCGTCCGTCCCAGATCCGCCTCGCCTGTGCGGAAATACCAGACCGCAGCCACGATCACCAGAATCAACCCGGACAGCTCAATCACGGTCATTACCAGGTTCGCCCCGAGCGATTCCTTGATCCCCCGTGCGTTGAGCAGGCCGATAGCCAGAAGAAACACCAGCGCGGCAATCTGCGGCGATACGTCGACGAAGGCGTTCAAGTAATCACCGGCAAACGCCAGCGACAAACCCGCAGCGCTGGTGACCGCCGCCGCCAGCATGCAAAAACCGACCAGGAAGGAAATGAGCGGCGACTTGAACGCCTTTTCAGCGAACACCGAAGCCGCGCCTGCGTGGGGATATTTGGTCACCAGCTCCGCGTAGGAACCCGCCGTCAACATGGCGAAGAACAGCGCAATCAGCAGCGGCACCCAAATCGCGCCGCCCACCTCCCCTGCGATCGTTCCGGCGAGAGCATAAACCCCCGCCCCCAGAACATCGCCGAGAATAAACAGAAACAGCATCGGGAAAGTGATAGCCCGGCGCAGAGAAGTTTTATCAGTGGGAGCCGTCACGGTCATTCCTTGGTTCAGGTGTGGAGGAGCTGGTGGTTGTCACCTCAAACAATGGAAATGTCGCCGAAAGCAAAGTTCAAAATGTGTGACGGCCCGATTGGCACGGCGCTATAAACATTGCCAACTCGACACCTGTGGGAGCGAGCCTGCTCGCGAAGACTCCAGCCCGTTCAACACCAAACCTCAGCCAAAACCATTTCCCTAAACACCTCGTTTAAAACCGATATCCAGACCATGCCAGCAAGCTACAACGCCTTGCGCCATTGCCTACGACTACGCCAGAATCCGCCGGCTTGTGCGCCTCGGGCCGGGGTTCTATTGTTGGCCGGTCACTGAAAAGCAGTGATCGGGTTTGGTAGCCCGGGTATACGAGGTGCGCAATGACACCATTTGGCCAAGTCTTCGCCTGGCTTCTATGGTGGCTATGCGCAGGGCGCTTTCGAGCGCGCCGGTTTTGCCTCGTGTCCCGGTCTACCAACCTGTGCATGGCCGCCACCCTTCGTTTGGTAGCGAACGGGTGATGGCTCCTTTCTAAAGCGGCATGAGGAGAAACATCATGTTCAAGGTCACACCTAATCCCCCGAACACCGACACCTCCCCCTACGAATCCCTCGACTCAAAAAAACTCCACGAAGCCGCCGACCGCGCCCTCGACCATTACCTCAAACCCACCGACACCATCAAAACCACGCCCTACCAAACCAGCAGCATGTTCCTCGCCAACCCGAAAACCGCGACGGAGGAATTGCTGGTCAACGCCAGCGAATCGCTGGGCTCGGCCTCGGTGATGTTGAGTGATGTGATCGGGATGGTTGAAGGATCTGCGCGCAAGACACTGCAAGGTATCGCGCAGGTCGTCATGCTCGGCGAGCTGGCGGTTAATCAGGCGTTGGATAACGTCGTGCCGGTGGAGTAACCGAAAACGCCCTGTGACGACTTACCAAGCTCTCACAGGGTTTCCAATCTTCAGATCTGAAGGACAAGAGATGAGCGACCAGAACAACCCATCGGCAGACCAGCGCGGACTGAAAAAATATCTCCGCATCGACGCAGCTCTTTTTATAGCCAGCATGCTGGGCGCTTTTACGCTGAGCGGTTTCGCTCACCTTGAGAAGTTTTATCTAACGCTCGATGTGCCCATCGAACGATTGAACATCAGCGCCCAGCAATACCTTTCCTATGGTGCTTCCGGGTTCGGATCTTTTCTCTCTGCTCTCTTCTTCGCCATGGCTCTGGTCGGGATTGTTTCCCTGCTGATACTGCTTTTCGAAAAAAGAAAACTGGACGCGCCCCAACCTGCCCCACCGGCAAAATGGGTCGCCGATGTGCGTGAACGAGCCGCAGAAAACCGCGGCATGTTTATCATCGTGGGTTCTATTTTCCTGCTCGCGTTTTTGTTGATGACCGCCTGGTATCTGTTGGTCCGAGTGCCGTCAAATGCGGGACGGGCAGCAGCGCTGGAACTGGCAACAACGTGCGAGGTGCGGCAGTTTACCTACAAAAATCTCGACCAGTTCAGCGGGTGCAAGATTTCAGAATCTGACGACATGCTTTATCTACTGAAACGAGTCAAGGTTGACGCAGCAGGCATTGAATTTCAGACATTCGAACTACCCAAGACAGGGCTAAAAAGCATCACTGGTGAGGTGCAGAGTTTCAAATACAAGCGGTGAAGGTTTGTACTTTATGCCCCTTCGTATGGACCCTTATCCCTGGACGCTCGGCGCCTTAGTCCGCAGGGCAACCGTGGCCCAATCATCCGCTCGACACCTCGACCGCCCTGCGTAGCCGCCAGGCGTCCTTCGCCGGCGGCATACCGAACAGGCGGGCGTAGTCTCGACTGAACTGCGAGGGACTTTCATAACCGACTGTATATCCCGCCTCTGCGGCATCTACTGCTTCGGTGACCATCAGTCGGCGTGCTTCCTGTAGCCGCAACTGGTTACGAAATTCCAGCGGGCTCATCGAGGTGATCGCCTTGAAATGCGCATGAAACGAGGAACGGCTCATCCCGGCGATACCGACGAGGTCATCTATCCGGCACGCTTCGTTGTAATGGCTGCGCAGCCAGGCAATGGCCTTGGCGATCTGGTTCAAGCGGCTGCCTGCCTGCGCCATCTGCCTGATGATGCTGTTGCCGTTCTCGGTGAGAAGGCGATAAAGCATTTCGCGAATCACCAGCGGAGCGAGCGCTTCGATATCCCGTGGCCTGTCGAGCAGCCCGGCCAGCCGAACCGCGGCATCCAGCAGCTCCGGAGTCGTATCGTGGAGCACGATGCCTGCGCAAGGCACCTTGCCGCTCTCTTCAGGCAGAGGATGGCGCAGCGCAAGTTCACTCAACACAGTGGTATCGAGATCCAGCGCCAGGCACAGATAAGGAACAGCCTCACTCGCCTCGATGACCGAGCCCATGACCGGAAGGTCTACCGATGCAATCAGGTACTTGGCCGGATCGTAAACATAAGCGGTAGTACCCAGCATCGCCTGTTTTCGTCCCTGAGCCACAAGGCAAAGCGTTGGCTCGTAAACCACCGGCATAGGCATCGTGGGCGTAGCCGAGCGAATCAGGCTGACACCCGGAATCGCGGTGCTGTGGATGCCGTCATTCCGGGCGTGACGACCAACCATATCGACAAGCTTGGAAAGGGAACTCAAACGCAACTCCATAACGAGGGCATGCGGCGGTTTAACAACTGGTATCGGATGATCAAGCAAGAAATCAGGACGATCCTGCAACAGCCCTCCTCCGCTCGTAAGTCACACTTCAGATGAGGCCCGGAGGTTAGCGTCCCGCGCCGACGACTCTTTGCCAAAGACCCATATAGAACAACGGCGTCGGGGAACGCAACTAGCGGCTTACAGATGACAACAACGGCCCATCGAACTCGGCGGGGCTCATCGGACAGATTAAGGAGCACAGCAAATGACGTTTGTTCAACGCTTCTCTACAGCGGTAGCACTAGTCCTCTCCACTTTCATTGCAGGGCTGGCGCCCGCCGTGGCCAGCGAACCGACTACGGAACGCAATCGCCAATTCATCGCGCAAGCGTTCAACCAGTGGGGTCAAGGCGGCCGGACGTTCTTCACAGATGTCCTGGCTCCCGATGTGATCTGGACAATCAAGGGAACGAGTCCCTCGGCGGGTACTTATCGGGGTCGGGATGACTTCTTGAAACGGGCAGTCCAACCCTTCGCAAAACGGCTTGCCTCGCCCGTACGCCCGACGGTGGCGGATATCTGGGCTGAAGGCGATGACGTCGTCGTGCACTGGGACGGCACCGCCACCGCAGCCGACGGCGCGCCTTATCGCAATAGCTACGTATGGATCATGCGCATGCGAAACTTGCAGGCAGTCGAGGTCGTAGCCTTTCTCGACCTGGTGCCTTATGACGACGTTATCAGGCGAATTCCGCTTAAAACGGGCGATGTTGAATAGATAAGCCTGCCAAGATCGGCTGGAGGATCTGCCTGCAGGAAGCTGCGAGATATTACGTACGTGGACATGTCACCGAATGTCGGCTTTCGGCCATTAGCGGACGCTCACCTTGGTCTGCTACCGGCAAAAAAGACCGCTCGTACCATCCTAGAATTATGCTGTTTCAAGCCACGATCAGGTAGACTTCAAAATGCCACTACACTGCCAATATAGGAAGTTTGATGAGCAGGAAAGCGATTAGTGAGGTGTTTACCCCTCGAAGCAGAGAACTCAATCCCGAAATGTACGTGCCTCGACCTAGGCTGGAAAAGGATCTAGCTCGTTCATTTTCGCGGCACACTCACACCTTGTTATTTGGGGAAAGTGGTAATGGCAAGACGTGGCTATTCAAGAGAGCTTTGACTGAGAGCAATTTTCCATATATAGCGGTTAACTGCGCTAACGCATCACGCTTGAAGTCACTGACCGCAGAAATATGTGGCTGCATAATTGAGCCAGGCACTGCGATCAAGATGAAATTCAACGAAGAAAAAATGGCTGAATTGAGTGCATATATCGCAAAAGGCGGCTTGAAACATACTGGCATGTATGATGTGACTCAAGAAGAACCATTACTTCGAGCATTCAAGCTTTTTGCTGATAGCGGCGCAAGTGGCCGAGCACAGAAAAAAATAATTGTCTTGGATAACTTAGAATCAATATTTAATAATGATGAGTTAATGTAAGAGCTGGCGGATCTGATCATTCTATTGGATGATAGCAGGTATGCCGAATGCAATATCAATTTCCTTATAGTAGGAGTACCTAATGGTGTGCTCCAATATTTCCGTGAGACAAAAAACTCAGAGTCTGTTGCTAATCGTATTTCTGAGATAAGGAAAGTTGACGGACTGGATTCTGGGCAGGTTCAGCAGATACTGAGAAAAGGGTTCGCACAGCTCGAAATCTTTATGACAGGTCCAGAGTTCGTAGAGGTCTCAAATCATATCTGGTCTATCACTCTCGGAATTGCGCAACGTGTTCATGAGTATTGTGAGGCCCTTGCACACGCCATCGAAGATAATCAATGGCGTTATTCTCCAAATCTTCTTGATATTGCCGACGAGGATTGGTTGGTTACCGGGTTGCGTCAATGCTACTCCGTGATCGAAGGGCATCTCAATAGCCGAGATACGACTGTCGCCAGAAGAAACCAAGTCATTTACTGCATTGCTCAGGCGAGTGGACACCAATTTGATTTAAATGATATTGATAGAATCGTCAGGGCGGAATTCCCCAGCACAGTTGCAAACAATATGGGAATTGGCAACATTCTTTCAGAACTCGCGTCAGGGGGAAGCCCGCTTATATCAAAAAATGACCGATCTGGCTCATACAGCATTCGAGACCCTAGATACCTTATGTGTATAAAAGTCATGCTTCGGAAAGACAGCACCAGCTCGAAAGTTACAAAGAGAAAATTTACAAGGTAATGCTTGAGACAGCTCTGAATTTAAGAGGCTGCCGTTCAACGGCAACGGCAGTCCTAATAAATAAATTTCTTTTTTTACAATACGCCTCGAATTTTTCTGTCTTTCAACTTGACAGTTAAGTGAGGTGCTGCGACTACGCTGCGCTAGAGTTCAAAAATTCCACTTTCATAGTCGACATGGCCCTTTCCGTCGAGAGTGTAGCTAATCAACGTGGAAAATTCCATT
Organism: Pseudomonas sp. FR229a; assembly: GCF_030209115.1. Taxonomy (NCBI): domain Bacteria; kingdom Pseudomonadati; phylum Pseudomonadota; class Gammaproteobacteria; order Pseudomonadales; family Pseudomonadaceae; genus Pseudomonas; species Pseudomonas sp. FR229a. The sequence goes on from NZ_JARVSP010000029.1 coordinate 40,906, forward strand.
TGTCATGATGAAGCCGCTCCAATTTAGAATTTTGGAACATAGTCCAGGTTGGCGAGTAGCAGTTGGCGTTTAATCACCCCCGCTTTAGTAGCCGCCCTGACTGCCCGCTTTGGGTCGCTTGTTGGCTGCCACCTCTTGCTAATTACAGACCTTGAATGTATCTGGGTGAGCGAGGAAAAATAAATTCGAATACTAAGTCATCATGAGCGTATAAGGCGCCATTGGAAATGGCAATTTTTCAAATCCAACCAAAAATCTCGTCTAGGTGGCCCCGGAAATTCTTTCGGACATATTAGTTCAGCAGGCGCTTCATCCGCGACATGCATCCAAGTGAAGTCGTTTAATCGCGCGAAAATAGATCGTCAATTGGATCGATCGCAATAAACGATCGCTCGGACCAGTTCATGCGCTCTCTGTAAGGTTGATAGCTTGGTTCATGGTCCGTCTCATAAAAATACTTATCGTAAAATCTGTCCACATCGACAATGCTAGCAACACTATCAGCCACGCCAGATGAATCATTAGCTCCCAACTCAGAAGCCTTGTCATCCATTAGTTCTATAAACTTCGCGCGCGCTGTTGTTTGCGAGCCACCGTCAGAAAACACTTCTGCCTGTGGAAACTCATCTTCAACCGAAGCGATTAAGTATTCAGTGATAGCTTGATCATATGCACCATAAAGATTTTGATTCACTTCAATATCGAAGCATTTGACTAGCTGACCTAAAATCAGTAATTCGTCATAATTCGGGTCATTGGAGAATGCTCCTAGCAAGAACGCCTCAGCAATCCTTTTATCAATTCCACCATTGCGCAGCGCCCATAAAAGCACTTGTGCTGACGCCATAAAAGATGTACCACATTTCTCGCCTCCGATAAAATCAATAGCTTTTGAGAGAGATCGACTTGACAAATTAATTTTTTTGCCAAGCTCAGATTGAGCGATACATAATTGAGCTACAAACTCTGCGCTAGTCCCAAGAAAGTTTATGTCTACAGCGGATGCGAAAACATGTTCTATCACCTCGGTAGCCACTTTGGTATTGATTATCTTATTGTCCGTCATATCTTTCAGGGTCTTCAATGAAGATAGTGTTTTTAGGCTACCAAAGCACTGTCGCAAAATAGCTGTGTTATTGGCATATCTGTTGAGTACGAAGTCACCTAGGGACGGGTTAAATAGCCGAACGAAAGGATGATTTTCGCCTATTACGAATCTAGTGAGCATTGAGCCCGACAGATGGCGGAAGTTTAGTAGAAAATCTTTTCTTCCAGTTAGACCAGCTGCACCTGGATACTCTAGATATCGCGAAAATGCCTCTGACAAATCAGGTTCTGTTATCAATCGCCCGTTCATAGCGACCAGCAAAACCAAGGCACGGCCACAGTCATCCAGTTGCGCTTCGAATGGATGCCCCCAAACAAGCGATGGATCATTTAGCAAGTCAGTTATATGGGACCAGTACGTCTCTGATGTAACATTCTCCAATCGCTGCGCATCGGTAATAAATCGGATTAGCCGCGGGTTAAAATTTTTATGTTCAATAATGGTTCTATAACGCCTATGCGAATACAACTGCTCGACGTATTCGCCATCCATTTCAGAATGCCAGATATGATTATAAAGTATTTGGGCCTTATCAATCTGCGCCAAAGACTCAAGTGTAATTTCAAACTCATTCCGACTTACATTTGAGTTATGGAAAACATCGTCTAAAATCTTTCCTTGATTGAGAATGGTCGTTCGAGATGTCAACACAAACCGCTTTTTGGGAGTTTTGACTATGCGCTTAATAAACCCCACAATCTTGGCACACTCATGCCCCGAAAGCGCTTCCAGATAGTTGCGGCCCAAAAAATCATCAAAATAGAAAATTTGCTTTGAGTCAGGGTCGTAGACCCCTTCAGCCTCCCTGACATCATCAGAAATCACCGAAAGCTCAAAGCCGTCTGCCACATAATGCAATATTAGCTGCCCAGCTAATGTAGTCTTACCTATACCAGCTGGACCAGTGATTATCACAACACTAGTAGATTCGAGTTTTTCAATGGCTTGAAGGTGATTTGCTGTGGCCACGTATCGCTTAGAGTCTTCAATAATCTCGCCAAGCTCAAAATGGCTCCGGTCATAAATTGGCTTATTAAGCATATACGCAAGGACGTTAGAGCTAGCAATCCAGAGCTTATAATGCCGTCTTTCAACGTCTGGATGTTTCGCTAATATGTCACTCAAGTCCTCCCGCCCCAGAATGTCTGCTGAAGACAAAACAAACGGTGAAAGTTTCTGCATCAAAATGTTTTTATCATTACGCGACAGCGGGTGAGACAAGGCTAAAATATATCTACTTGGAGATAATTTCTGAACTTTTAAGCTTTCAGAATCAGCAATTGACTTAACAAGTTTTTCTAATGGGGTCGAAATCCAATGCTTACATTGGAGTATCCATTCCTCCCCCCCAGGTTTAAAAAAGCGCCCATCTACTCCGGCGTCACGACCGGGCTTGAATCTCTCGAATTTGACCCCTTCCCTCGCGCTCAACAAGTCAGTGCAAAAGATTTCGAATTCTTTGTCGTTTAACCGCGAAAAATCGTAATCGCTCACAAAAGCCTCGCTCAGAAGTGGACCGCATGTCAGTAAACTGCTCAGTATGAGAGTATAGATGCTGAAAGCCGCACACGAGTCAACGCAGGGAAAGCCGCAATGATGCGTGCTTTCTTGGGCTGGCCGGCCATCTGGCTTGGTAATTTGCTCCAATACAGCAACGCCATGTCGAAGAACGGATGATCTGAGTGTCCGCTTCTGGCCGAAAGCAGCGATCCAACTGTGCCCCACTTTCGGCCGAAGCAGGGCTATCGCTATTCAAGATCCAGAGTCAACTCTAGGCTCCTGATCCACTCCTCAGATGCGGAATATCTTGCGTAATAAGCGGTTCTTTCTGCTGGACTTAGCGATGAAAAAAACAGAAAGAAATAGTTGTCGTTGTAAAAACCTTGTGCCCCCTGCATGTCACCTCCCCACCAAGACGCCTCGTATCCATCGAAGACCAACCACGGAGGAGGAGCCGCAATTTTTGTTTCGCTTAACATGCTTAATAGCTCGGAGCTGTTGGTGATCAGCCGCATCGTAGCGCTATTGAATTCCTTATATGAAATAGAAAATATAAGTTGTTCATCACTCAGTCGATGTTGAAAGCGGCTTACGACCAATCCATTGACCACTCTTTCATTGACGGGTGAGAACCGTTCGTTAATAAGGTTTTCAACACCAGCCACCTCAGCTTTGTCGATGACAAAACTTGAGTAATAGGCTTGTATTCCTGCAGGAGTCAACACTGAGTAAACAGGGTAATTTCGATGTCCTGCTACAGCCTCAGTGATCGTGATTCCAAATATAGATTTTAACTCTGCAAGCGAATAACCAACGATTTGCTCCTCAGGGGTAGTCTTGAACACCTTCTTCATACGACCTAACCAGTTCATATAATTTCTCACTTTGCTTCAACGGTTGCATCTGGCCGATTGCTCCCCGTCGCCATGCGCGCCCTGCTGGCAGACCATGCATTAGCCTCACGAAACAGCGCCGAATACACCTGAACCCTCCGCAATCTCCCCTTCCCCCCGCAAAAAATCCACAAACGCCCTCAGCGGCGAAGGCATGTGACGGCGTCCGTGGTAGTAAAGAAACGGACCGTCGAAGGCCTGCCACCAGTCCTCGAGGATCGGCACCAGTCGACCATCGGAGAGCGGCTCGCGCAGAAAATCCTCGAAGGTATAGACGATGCCCAGCCCGTTGATGGCCGAGCGAACTGTCAAATCGTGGGACGACGTCAGCAGTGGCCCTTGAGGCGGGATACGCACAATGCGGCCGTCTCGATGGAATTCGAACACGCCCACTTTGCCACTCTCGAATCGATGACCAAGCAGGTCATGGCCTGGCAGTTCTTCGGGGTGAGTGGGTGTCCCACGTTCAGCCAGATAGCGCGGTGCGGCCGCTGCAACGAAGCGTTGGCGACGCGGGCCGATGGGTACGGCGATCATGTCTTTGGCCAGGCTCTCTTCATAGCGCACGCCGGCGTCATACCCGCCAGCGTTGACGTCGACGAAGGAGTTGTCCATGACGACTTCGACACTGACCCCTGGATAAAGGCGCAGAAAACGCGCCAGCAGGTCGGGCAACAGAAAGCGTGCCACCGGCACTGGCACGTTGAGCTTCAGCGTGCCGACCGGGCGCTGAGCGTCGTCGTCCAGATCGTTGAAAGCGGCGTCGATTTCTTGCAAGGCCGGGCGCAGGCGCTCGAGCAATCGCTCGCCGGCCGCCGTCGGCGTGACGCTGCGGGTGGTTCGATTGAGCAGGCGCACGCCCAGGTCGCTTTCCAGCCGGCGCATGCAGTCGCTCAACGACGAGGCGGACAGCCCGCGCTTTTGCGCGGCAGCACGAAATCCCCCCGCCTCGACCACCGCAGCAAATATCGACACATCGGTAAGGTTTGGTTTACGCATGGATGCTCCCTCCGCAGGCGCCTGACTGTACGCCATACCGTACGGGCCATCCACCAATGCCCGGCTTATCCTCACGCATTCGTACACCGATACTGCTCACTCGCCCGCCAACCGGGAACCTATGACGCGAATGAGAACCCCCTGATGATTCATTCACCCGCTACGCCGAGCAATACCGCGACCCAACGCATCCTCAAGGCCGCCCGAACGCTGTTCGCCATTTCCGCGCTGACCGGCACACTGGCTGCGGAGGCCACTCCCCGAACGGAGCCGAAGCCGGACTGGTCCACCCAGGACATGCCCAGCCAGAAAGGCCGCATCGTACTGGTCACCGGAGGGACCAGCGGCATGGGCTATGAAGACGCGCTGGCCCTGACGCGAGCCGGTGCCGAGGTAATCATCGCCGCACGCAACGCCGAGCGCGGCCGCGAAGCGATCGCAAACATCAAGCAAGCCGTGCCCGAGGCGCGCGTGCAATTCGAAACCCTGGATCTTGCCAATCTGCATTCGGTGCGGGACCTCGCCAACCGTTTGCAAGGGCGCCTGCCAAGGCTCGACGTGCTGATCAACAACGCCGCGATCATGTCGCCGCCGGTTCGCGGCGTTTCGGCCGACGGCTACGAGATGCAGCTGGCGACCAATTACCTGGGGCATTTCGCCTTGACCGGCCTGCTGATGCCTCTGCTACGCAAAAGCGACGATGCTCGGGTGGTCAGCCTGTCGAGCATCGCCGCAGGCCGCGCAACCCTGAACTTCGACGATTTGCAGGCTGAGCACGCTTACGACCCTTTCGCCACCTACAGCCAATCGAAACTGGCGATACTAAAGTGGAGTATTGAGCTGCAGCAGCGCAGCGACGCTGCCGGTTGGGGCATACGCAGCATCGCCGCGCACCCCGGCGTTGCCGTGACCGAGCTGATCGCCCGTGGGCCTGGCCTGGACAGTCAATTCGGCAAACAATGGGCGGTAGAGCGGGACCTGTATCATTCCGCAGCGCAGGGCGCGCTGCCGACGTTGTATGCGGCGACGGCGCTGGAGGCCGTCGGCGGCGCCTACTATGGGCCCACCGGAGACAACGAGAAGCGCGGGCCGCTGGGCTTTGCCAGGATGCCACCGGCCGCTGCCGATCGCTCGAATTCGGACACACTGTGGCAACTCTCCGAGCGACTGACCGGCATCACTTACCGCTGACCGCGCCAGCACGGGCAGGCCCCGTGCCATTGCCCCGCCACTCCTACAGGAGCGCAACATGGATACGTCTCTTCTCGCCCACCGCGCGGGCGCCATCATCAATGCCGAGGCGCACGAGCTGCGCCCTGCGCTCAATGGCTTTCTGCTGTTCGTTTGCCTGTTCGCCGGCTATTTCATGCTGCGTCCGATCCGCGAATCGATGGGCATCACTGCCGGCGTCGAGAACTTGCAGTGGCTGTTCACCGCGACCTTCCTGGTCATGCTGGCGGCCGTTCCGCTGTTCGCCTGGCTCAGCGCACGCGTTCCGCGCCTGCATTTCGTGGACTGGGTGTACGGATTTTTCTGCGCCAACCTGCTGTTGTTCGCCGCCTTGTTTGTGGGTGAGGACAGCCCGTGGCTGGCGCGCGTGTTTTACGTCTGGATATCGGTCTACAACCTGTTTGTCGTATCGGTCGCCTGGAGCCTGATGGCCGACGTGTTCGACAGTGCCCAGGCGAAACGCCTGTTCGCTTTCATCGCAGCGGGCGCCAGCGTCGGCGGCCTGAGTGGCCCTGCGCTGAGCGCCTTGCTGATCGGTCCGCTGGGTGAGTCCGGCCTGATGCTGCTGGCCGCTGTTTTGCTCGGCGCTGCGATGTTGTTCAAGCGCAGGCTGATGCACTGGCGTGAACGGGGTGGCGCAGGACGCCCCGATGCCGCGCCGAGCGAAAGCCCCCGCAGGCCGTTGCCGGGCAATCCGTTCAGCGGTATGACGGCCGTTTTGAAATCACCCTATCTGCTCGGCATTTGCGGCTTTGTGGTGCTGTTGGCGACAGTCTCCACCTTCCTTTACTTCGAGCAGGCACGTGTCGTCGCCGAACACTTCCCGGACCGCGAGGCGCAGGTGCGGGTGTTCGGCATCATCGACTTCGTCGTGCAGGCGGGCGCCCTGCTCTGCCAGCTGTTCATCACTGGACGCCTCGCGCAAAAGCTCGGCGTCGGCGTGCTGTTGGCCATGGTGCCGCTGGTCATGTGCGCGGGGTTCATCGGCCTGATTTTCGCGCCCAGCTTCGGCCTGATCGCCGCGCTGATGATCGTGCGTCGCATCGGAGAGTACGCCTTCGTGCGCCCAGGCCGGGAGATGCTGTTTGCCCCGCTCGATGCCGAAAGCAAATACAAGGCGAAGAACGTTATCGACACCGTGGTCTACCGCGCCGGCGACGCCATCAGTGCCTGGGCGAAAAGCGCGCTGGACGCCCTCGGCCAAGGTGCAGGCATGGCAGCGCTGGTCGGCGCGCTGTGTGCACTGCTATGGGGTCTGCTGGGTTGGCGGCTCGGCGACCGGGCGGACCGCCGATCCAGTGTGGCGGCAGCGCGGCAAACCCACGCGTAACGCAGTCAAGTCGACAGATAAGGATTTTTCTCGAAAATATCAGCCGTTCAGCTAGCCCGGCTCCGCAGATTGACTGACGGTTGACCGCTTCACCAGGGAACTGCCGGTGCCAGGCATCGTCCGAGCTTAAGCGTTTAAGCAAACTGCTCGCCACGAGGTTTCCGTTTGAAAGCTGCCATCGTCAAAAAATACCGTCTGATCATCAAGACCCTCGGCTACGTGGGCTGGTCCTTGTTCTGGTTGCTGCTCTGGGACATCGCCGTCACCGTGGATTTCATGCTGTTTCTCAACGCCAAGCTGAATCTGCCGCTGATGCCGCTGACCTTGCTCGGTTCGGCGCTGATCGTGTTGATCAGTTTTCGCAACAGCAGCGCCTACAACCGCTGGTGGGAAGCCCGAACGCTGTGGGGGTCGATGATCAACAATTCCCGCAGCTTCGCCCGGCAGGTGCTGACGCTGCTGGACGATGCGGGTGGCGAGGTGAATCCGGTCAAATCCACACTGTTGCGCCGCCACGTCGCTTACGTCAATTGCCTTGCCGCGCATCTGCAAGGGCAGGCTTGTCCTGACGAGGTGCGGGCGTTTATTCCCGCCGAAGAGTTTGCCCGCAGTGGCACAACCAATAACTTTGCCAACGATATCCTCACCGGCTCGGCGACCCTGCTTGCAAAGGAATACAAGGCCGGGCATCTGGACAGTATTCGCCTGGCGCGGCTTGAGTCGACGCTGGTGGACCTGTCCAACAGCCAGGGCGGCATGGAGCGGATCGCGAACACGCCGCTGCCCTACCCTTACGTGTATTTTCCACGGCTGTTCATTTCGCTGTTCTGCCTGATCGTACCGGTGGGACTGGTTGAATCTTTGGGCTGGTTCACGCCGCTGGCGTCGACCGTGGTCGGGTTCATGCTGCTGGCCATCGAACGCATCGGCACCGATCTGCAAAGCCCGTTCCGCCACAGCGAACACCAGATTCAAATGGAAGCGCTGTGCGAAACCATTGAAAAGAACCTGCAGTCGATGCAGCGTGATTCCTTGGGTGATGTGCGCAGGCTTGAAGAGCCCGCTTGAGGCGCTGCTTTAGCAGCAGCGCTTTTCATCGGATACAGAGCAATTATTGATAAGTGTCCGCCTCCTCGGCGGGATAAAACTCCCCCTGCTTGCCCAGCTCTTCCAGTCGTTCACGCGCGATCACTTCAACGCGAGCCACTGCGGCCTGATCGTCAGGATCCACCAGTTGCAAACACAGGCGTTGGACATTCTGATCATGGGTTCCCTCGCTGAGCATTTCGTGGGTGAAGACCTGTTCAGCACGCCATAGGCATAACTGGGTATGAGTTCCGCCGAGCCATATCTCGTTGATTGATCCCAGATCAGTGGTAGCCAGTTGATCCACGGTAATTGTCTTATCCATTGCGCTGTACCTGAAGAATGCTCGTAAACAGGTACGACTGGCAGGCACAGCGTGTCGTTCCAACCGTCGACAGTTTGACCGCGCCGATGATGTTGCAGCAGATCGCATACCAATCTCACTTGTTCGGAAGATGCTTATGAAATCAGCAAAAATCGACGACTACATCGCCAGTTGGCCTTTACTGGGCGTCGGCTCGACTGCCCCTTGGGCGGTGACTCAGGACTGCGAGAGCCGAATCCTCGCTTTGCTTGAAACTCTCGGCGCCGGCTACCGGCGTCAAGGCAATTGTGCCGTTCATGAAACCGCCATCGTTGAGCAAGGCGCTGTTCTGAAAGGCGCAATCATCATCGGCGAAGGCTGTTTCGTAGCGGCTGGGGCTTATCTACGGGGAGGTGTATACCTCGGCAAAAACTGCATCGTTGGCCCCAGCTGCGAGCTGAAAAGTACCTTCATGCTCGATGGCAGCAAACTTGCCCACTTCAACTTCGTCGGCGACTCAGTGATTGGCGAAGCGGTGAATATTGAAGCCGGCGCGATCATTGCCAACTACCGGAACGAACTGGATGGGGCTGATATCAAGATTCGCCACGAAGATCAGGTGATCGACACAGGCGTCAGCAAATTCGGAGCGCTGGTGGGTGACGGCTGCAAGATTGGCGCAAATGCCGTGATCGCTCCTGGAGCTTTGTTGCGGCCCCACACACATGTGCCTCGTCTAGGGTTGATTGATCAGTTTGCTTACGAGTAACACCAGATAGTGGCGAGCGTCAGTTTTCGACCAGAAGCAAAAGTGCTTACTTTTGCCGTGTAAATTGTCTTGGCAGCATTCTCAAAAACTCGCCTTCGACATTCGCTTCGGATTGATGACTGACCTTCGCCACAGACAGCCAAAGGCGCACATTCCCACCGCACGCCCGCTATATCCGCCTATCGATACGTCAAATCTTCCGAGCCCAACTCCCAAACATCACATCCCCAACATAGACGCCTGAAGAGCCTGAACGCTCCTGATCCAGACGCGCCTGCAACGTTTCAATTTCGACCTCTTCTGCACTGGCCACCCCTAACCCAATGATTCGCGGCAAGCACGCTCGAACGATGGCGCCAAGGCTGTAGGGCGCATCAGGCGTTTGTACCAGGCACTCGGCGCGTACGCTTTCGACGGTCAAGCCTGCCTGGGTGAAAATGCCGTGCAGGTTAAAACCGATGTGCAAATCCGCTCCTTCGCGAGCGAGCATTTGCTGTAACCAGCGTTGCGCTCTTTCATGCAAAGGGAACGGCTCGACACTGGCAGGCGCCAGCGTCGTATCGTGTTCCTGGAAGACCATGATTCCGCCGGGGCGCAGACACTTCGACAGTGCTCGGATCGTCCCCACCGCATCCTGTTGATACATCAGGACGCGCCTGCCGACGATGGCGTCGAAAGTGCCGACAGAGTCGGGCAATTCCTGGAGGTCTGCCTCGAGAAAAGTCAGCGCATGTCCTGCGCTGCGCTGGCGAGCAATGGCAATCGCAGCGGCGTCGTGATCAACGCCGATGACCTCCCCGTTTTCCACTAGATCACACAGCAGCAAAGAAACATCACCCGAACCGCAGCCTACGTCGAGGATCCGCATTCCTTTGCCGATGCCCGCGTCGATCAGCAAGCGTGTGGTGAAGTCGAGTCGGTTGAGCGGCATTATCAAATTCCCTGAGTTTTGCGAAAAATCATGGCAGGCACGTCAGTCATCTGGCACCCAGCAGCGCTTCATCCTTCGCCACCGCACGTTGATAGGCGTCGCGGCTGATCAACCTCTCGGCATAGGCGAGAAACGCAGCTCTGGGCGGCAAGGTTTGCAAGCCTAACCCCCAGCCAATGTGCGAGCCAACATAAACGTCTGCAGCGGTGAAGCGTTCGCCGGCAATAAACGGATGCGCCAGCACCGCGCGTTCGAGCTGATCGACCGTGCGCTCGTAGCTGCCGTAGCCAAAGAAGAACTCCTGATCCGGCGTCGGGTTGAAACCGGCGCGGTGGTTGGTGACCGCCTGCTCCAGCGGCCCGGCAGCGAAAAATATCCACCGGTAATAAGCGGCGCGCTCCGCTGCCACCGGGGCCAGCCCGGCTTCGGGAAATGCCTCCGCCAGGTACGCACAGATGGCGGCAGTTTCTGTTATGGTTTGCCCGTTATGCACCAGGGCCGGGATCTTTCCCATCGGGTTCACGTCGCGAAAAAAACTGACGCGCCGATCATCAGCGTCGGCCATCGTTGGCACTGCCAGCGCGGCACCACCCCATCGGTCAGCCTGACTGGTCGACTGGTAATCCATGACCACCGTCTCATACGCGCAGCCGATTTCTTCGAGCATCCAGCGCACCATGCGCCCGCGAGAATTGGGGTTGGTATAGAACGTCATCGTCATCGTGAGCTCCTTTTGGCTCGGTGTGTTGACGACAATGGTAAGAGCGCAGCGGTATCAGCCTGTGGGCGCCTTGCGCCAGAATACTTGCAGAACGCGCCATTGGCGGCGCGTTGCATCACGCATCACCGCTATCCTGCGGTTCGGAGCCTGGAAATGCCGCACCATCACACCAGCACCGAGCGGTGTAAATTGCCCAGGGTCTTCTGGGAATCGATAGCGCAGCTGGGACTGGATCCCTCGTCGATTGAGCAACACGCTCAATTGCCCCGCGACCTGCACCTGAACGAATCGACCTTTGTCAGCACACAGCAGTTATTCGCTGTCTGGAACGCCATTGAGGTGCTTTCGGCAGACCCCGCTTTTGCGATAAAAATGGTTCGCGACACGCCCAGTGCGAAGCACAAAATGGCGTTCATCACGGCGTTATATGCGGCTGATTTTCGCGACGGACTTGCGCGGTTGGCGCGCTTGCAGCGCCTGTGCAGTCCCGACAAATTATCCATGGTCGAGCGCCAGGAGAGTGTGTCATTCACGATTCAGTGGCCTTCCGGCACGGGGCCGGCGCCCTGTCTTTCTGTGGAAGCGTGTTTTGCCTTGGTACTGGAGCTCGGTCGTCGAGGCAGCGGTGAACACATTGCGCCTCTGTCATTACGCTTGAGACGGCCAAAGCCACCGCTGGAAACTCACTCGGATTATTTCGCATGTCCCATCCGCTACGGCGCCAGCCATGACGAGATGATCGTAAGCGCCTCTGATCTTGATCGGCCGTTTCTGCAACACAATCCGCAGGTGCTGCACATGATGAGTCCCGGCCTCGATGCCGCACTACGCGCGATCGAAGCGCCGCCAGGCTTCTGTGAGCAGGTCATCGAAATACTGAAACGCGCACTGGCGAACGGACGGCCCAGCCTGCAACATCTCGCCCGAGAACTGCTGCAGAGCGAGCGCACACTGCAACGCCGCTTGGCATCCGAGGGTACGACCTTCAATGCACTGCTCAACGAGGCGAGGCGTCAAGTGGGATTTCAGCTACTGGCTGATACAAGCCTGGAGCTTAAAGAGGTGGCCTATCTTCTCGGTTATGAAGACGTCAACTCGTACTATCGGGCCTTCCGGCAGCGAGAAAATGTTTCACCCGGTCAGTGGCGACGCTCAGCGACTCACCCATGACGCTGGCAGGAAGTGCGCTTCGGGCCGAAAGCAGATGCCAGATGCCCGCAGTAAAGCGGGCACCGCATCCTGTACCTGCTTACCAGTTGTAACTCAGTTTGGCGGTAATCTCGCGACCCGGGTTGTAGAAGTTCGCTGTGCCGGAACCGACCACGTGCTGCTCATCCAGCAGGTTGCTGACGTTCACTGCGAGGTCGGTGCCCTTGGCGATCTTGTAGTTGAAAGCGGCGTCGAACAGCGTGGTGCCGTCGCTTTTGCCGGAGTTGGCTGCATCGAAGTAATACGAGCCGACGTAGCGTGCACCCAAGCCCACGCTGACATCAGTGGCGGGCACATCGTAGTAACTCCAGAGCGAAGCGGAATGCTTGGGCGCGGTGGAGAACTCGTTCCCCTTGAGGGAACTGCCGTCGTACAACGAACCGCGCAGTACCTCGGACTCCATATAGGAATAGCCACCGATCAGGCTGAGGTTTTGCGTCACCTGCGCCTTGGCCTCCAGGTCGAGGCCACGCGCCCGCGACTCGCCTACTGTCTGCTGCTCAATGATGCCGCTCGGCAGCACCACGGCGATGGTGACGTTTTCCTGGGTCAGGTCATACACGGCTGCGGAGAACAGTGCGTCCATCCCCATCGGCGCATACTTCACGCCCACTTCGTACTGCCTGCCCGTCTGCGGTGTTACGCCAACCTGCGGCGGCGATACCGACTCCACCATGCTCACGTAGGTGGACACTTCATCGTTGACGATATAGGTCAACGCACCTCGGTAGGAGGTTTCGGAAAAGGTGTCTTTCTCAGTGGATTGCAAGCCTTTGCTGGTCAGGTCCATCGAGTCGTTGCGCACCCCCCCGGTGACGATGAACCGCTCGTAGAACGACAGGTTCTGCTGCAGGAATACGGCCTTGGTGGTCGCGTCTCGCTTGTTCACGGCGTACGGCGTGATCGAGCGTGAAACGCCGGTAAACACGGGATTGGCGATGTCGATCGGCGTCGTCAGGGCGTAGACCGAGCTCTCCTTGGTGGTCGAATCGAGATACTCCACGCCCACCAGGCTGCTGCTGTCGATGTTCTCGAAGCGGGCATCGTATTGCAGCATCAGATTGCCGTTGAACTGGTCGGCATCAGTGTCCGTGCCAAACAGGTATCGATCGACAGTAGTACCGACACGGGCGGCGCTGTCGCTGAGGTACACGTAGCCAAAATCATCGGTCAGCTTGCTGTAACGCAGATTGCTGCGCAATACGAAGCCGTTGTCGAAGTCATGGGTGACGTTACCGCTGAGGCTGGTGCGCTCGACATCGTGGAAATTGTAGCTGGGCTCACCGTAAAATTTGCTGCGGTCGTATTCCTTGTCCAGCGGATAGCCGCCACTGTTGGGCGAGCTTTCGGTTTTCAGGTAGTCGAGGATCACCGTGGCCGACGTGTAATCGGTCGGGGCCCAGGTGAGACCACCCATAAACAACTGGTTGTCGTCCTGTGAGTGATCGTACTCGCGGTCGCTGTTCTGGCCTTTGGCCGTAAAGCGGCCAGCCAGGGTTTTCTCGTCGTTCAGCGCATCCCCCACATCGATGCCTGTCTCGACATGGTCAAACGAACCGTAGGTCACATAGCCCTGGCCAAATTTTTCGAAGCGCGGCTGTTTGGTCACGAAGTTCACCGAACCGCCCGGGTCCGCTGGGCCAAACAGCGTGGAGTTGGCGCCACGCAGAATCTCGATGCGCTCATAGGCGAATGGATCTTCGCGTACGCCACGCATCGAACTCAGGGTCAAGCCGTCACGGTAGGTGGTGGCCTGGAAGCCGCGGATCTGGAAGTAGTCGTTGCGGTCATCCGTCCCGTAGAAATCACTGACCACGCCGGGCGTGTATTGCAGCGCCTCTTCCGTGGTGCTGACGCTGCGCTGTTGCATTTCCTTGTTGGTAACGACTGATACCGATGCCGGTGTGTTGAGAATGCTGGTCGCCACTTTGCCGCCGACCCAAAGCTCCTTGGCAACCACCGAGTTGGTGTCGTCGTCGGCACTGACCCTGACCTTGGCATTGATGATGAGGGGTGCGAGGCGGTAATCCTCGACATCTGTTGCATCGAGTTCCAGCGGGCCGGCGGTCTTCGCTTGAGGGACCAGCAGATAAGCATTCGGGCCTTGCTGTTCGATCTGCAATTCGCTCCCCTGCAGCAACGATGACAGCGCTGTCGAAGTCTCGAGCGTGCCATTCACGCCAGCAGTGTTGCGGTTCGCAACACTCGACGCGTCGAAGGAAAGACTGATCCCGGCCTCACGCGCAAAGCGGTCGAGCGCCGGCGCCAATGGGCCGGCAGCAATGTTCCACTGCTTGACCTGATTGCTGTGGTCAGCGCTCGAGGTTTGCGCCAGCGATGGCAACGCGTAGCTGCTCACGATCAAACCGAAAATCGCAGCGTGCATGGCACGATTCAATGGATGGCGCTGTGAAACCGGGGACGAACTCATTTTCTCGCTCCAAGAAAGGACATCGGCAGACTGGCCTGTATTCCGGCCTTCCTTAGAGGTCGAACGAGAATGAGAAACCACCTCATTATTTTTCACGACACGCGAAAATCCTGATGGCCTCAGGTCGCAGCGGTCACGGTCACCCAATATCGGGTTCGGTAGTCAACGTGCAAGCGCAGTGATTGCGCGATCAATGCGAGGACCTGATCGTTGTCAGCCAGCTGGAAGGTGCCGGAAACGCGGCGATCAGCGACCTCTTCGGCGCAGCGCAATACCCCGGGGCGATAACGCGACAACTCCACGATGAAATCATCGAGGCGCATGTTGCGCGCACTGAGCACCCCGTCCCCCCAGCTCCAAAGATCAAGACCGTTGTCCCTGTACGTTCGGGCGCCACTTGAGGTGAACAGCAGAGGATTGCCCGCCTGGGCGCTGGCGCTCGCAGGGGTTTGACTGGAGCCGGGGAAAACCGTGACTGATCCCTGCTGAGCCGCGACCAGCGTGCCATCGTCACGCTCGCGTACCAGAAAGCGCGAACCATGGGCGCGCATGAGCCCGTCACGGGATTGCACCCACAACGGTCGCGTTTGAGGCGAGTGTTGATCCGCTCCGACATTCACGATGATTTCACCACGGCGCAGGATGATCAGGCGTCGCTGGGCGTCGAATTCGCTGTCGACGGCGCTATCGCTATTGAGCTGGACAAGGCTGCCATCGTCGAGCTGGAAGCGTCGTTGCTCGCCGGTGCTGCTGCGTTGCTGGGCAAGCATGGCCGGTACGGGCGTGTAGTCCCGGCCAAGCCAGGCGGCCGCGCCGACAGTCGCCAATACGCCCAGGAGCTTCAGGCTTTCCCGCCGGCGTATTCCAAGGTTGCTGCCTTCAAGGGTTTGTCGGGCCAGTTGAGTGGGTACGCCTGCGAATTCATCCCCTAGCGATTCCACACGCTGCCACGCCAACACATGCTCTGGGCGCTGCTGGAGCCAGTGCTCAAAAGTGCGCTGCGTCTGCTCATCGGCTTCATTGAAGCGAAGGCGCACTTGCCATCGGATCGCTTCGTCGACAATGGCCGGATCCAGCGCCTGCGGCTCACGACTCGACATAACGCAAGCGATAGCAGTGTTGCAGGGCCGTGGCCAGGTCGCGTTCCACCGTCGCGCGGGAAACACTCAGTTTTTCGGCGATTTGCGCGCACGTCAGACCGTCGAGGCGGGCAAATAAAAACGCTTGGCGAACTCTCGGTTTGAGCATACCGAGCATGCGGTCTATGCGCTCGAGCGCATCCAGAATCATCAGCCGGCTTTCTTCCGAGGGAACCTCGTGTTGCGGCAGCGACATGACGCTTTCCAGGTAGGCACGTTCGAGTTCACGACGCCGATACTGATCAATCATCAGTCCACGGGCGATGCTGCTCAAATAGGCGCGTGGTTCGCGCAAGGGGCTGGATTGACGCGCCTTGAGCACCCGTACGAAGGTGTCCTGGGCCAGATCTGCTGCATTATCGCGACATCCAGTGCGTCGCATCAGCCAGCCCTGTAACCAGGAGTGGTGGGTGCGATAGAGCAGCCCTGGATCTGCAGTACCTAGTGTTTCGTCGCTACGCATCGGCATCCCGGGACATACATGATTGATAATGAATCGCATTCTACTCATGCGACAGGTCTCAGGTAAATACGTGGCTTCGTCGAAAGCCCACCATGCTCCCGGCCTTGTCACTCAACCGTCACGGCTGCCCCATAGGCTCTACCGATCTCTACCGTTGACCCACGAGCCCGCACTCCAACATGCCGCCAATCGCCATCGCATCCCCAACCCGGAAAAACATCATCCTGCGCTCCGACAATCTCACCTCCTCCGACTTCGGCGCGCTCTTCTCCAGGCTTTTCGGCAATCGTTACGCCGACACTCCACCACCGCCCTCCAACATCATTATCGGCGGGGTCTACGGGCGGCACGACGGCGTGAGTTTCCGGCGTATGCATTACCACGGCGACTTCAGCGTCACCCTCCCCGATCCGCACAACGAAATCACCTTCGTCATTCCCACCGCCGGCAAGATCGTTTTCAACCACGCCACCGAGTCCATCGGCATGGCGCACGTCGGTCTGGCGATCGACAAGGCGGATATCCGTTCGATGCGGTTTGTCGATGATCACGCGCATCACGGCATTTCGATCAATCGTCAGCAGCTCACCGAGCGATTGTCGGTGTTGCTGGAGAAACCGATTGTGCAGAAGATCGTGTTTGAGCCGAGCGTGGATCTGAATACGCCCGCATTTCATGGCCTCAAGGCATTGATCGATCTGGCGACGGGCACTGAGTTCGATGCACTGATCAACAGCGGCACGCTGATGCCGTCGCGTTTCCGCGAGATGTTGATCGATGCGGTGCTGGAGGCGTGGCCGCACAATTTCACCGAGGCGCTGCGCCGCCCGGCGCCGTGTGTGGCGCCGCGGCATGTGAAGGTGGCGATGGAGTTTATCCAAGCGCATCCGCAGCAGTTGGTCAGTGGTGTGGACCTGGCGCGGTTGAGCCATGTCAGCCAGCGCGCGTTGCAGGAAGGCTTTCGGCGTTTTGTCGGGATGTCGATCGTGGCCTATCAGCGGCAGGTGCGTTTGCAGCGCGCTCATGAAGCGTTAGCGCGCGGGCATGCGGGCTCCGTGACGGAGGTGGCATTGCGCTTTGGCTTCAGCAATGTCGGGCGCTTTTGTCAGTATTTTCAGAGTGCTTACGGCCTAAGCCCGGCGCAGTTGAAGGCCAGGCGTTGACCATTCGCTCCGGTGAAAACTGCATTTGATTGAACAGCAGGCATCTCAGGGCGACTAACCCCAGACAGGTCGCTTGGCGGCACAGCCATTCAAGCGGCGTTTACCTGGCTGCGGCCGGCGGTGGGCTTCGGTGCCGCGTCGTCGCAGGCTTCGCAAGGGGGTTTCAATGACCGAGGATTTCATCGGCTTTTTCACGACGCACACCATTTTAGGAATTTCATTGGCGAACTGGGTCTTGGCGTTTCTCGCCGCGACACTCAGTTATCTGCTGACCACCACCGCGATCCGTTTCGTTTTCCGCAAGGTGCAGGCGCGGGCCAGCGCCGGCAATGGGCATCTGACGTACATGGCCAGCGAAGTGCTGGCGGCGACCAGCACCACGTTGCTGCTGTTGGCGTCGATCCTGGTCGGCATCGGGTTGCTGGATTTGCCGGAGCGCTGGCTCGGGCGCGTGAGCAGTTTGTGGTTTGTCGTCGCAGCGTTGCAGGTCGGCCTGTGGACCAACCGCGCGCTGGCGCTGGGGCTGCATCGCTATTTCTCGCGGCACAACGCGACCGGCACCTTTCAGGCGAGCGCCCTGGCGACCCTGAGTCTTTGGGGCGTCAAGGTGTTGCTGTGGGCGGTGATTCTGCTGGCGATGCTGTCGAACCTGGGCGTCAACATCACTGCGTTTGTCGCCAGCCTCGGTGTCGGCGGTATTGCCGTGGCGCTGGCGGTGCAGAACATTCTTGGCGACGTGTTCGCCTCGCTGTCGATTGCCGTGGACAAGCCGTTTGAGGTGGGCGATTTCATCGTCGTCGGCACGCTGGCCGGTACGGTCGAGCACGTCGGCCTGAAGACCACACGCATCCGCAGTCTCGGCGGTGAGCAGATTGTCATGGCCAACGCCGACATGATCGGCAGCACCATTCAGAACTACAAACGCTTGCAGGAACGTCGGGTGGTATTCGAGTTTCGTCTGACTTACGAGTGCACCACCGAACAGATCCGCCAGATCACCCAGCGCGTTGAAAGCATCATCAAGAACGAAAAACAGGCGCGCTTCGACCGCTGCCATTTCCGCAGTTTTGGTGAGAGCGCGCTGGAATTCGAGACGGTGTACATCGTTCTGGACGCCAGCTACAACGTCTACATGGACGTGCAGCAACGGATCAACCTGGCAATCATGGAAGCGGTGGCCGAGCTGGACGCGACGTTCGCCTTCCCGGCGCGCACGGTGCATGTCGCCTCGCTGCCCGAGCCCGCCGCGCAGCCGGCACGCACCCAGCAATCGTCGCGGGCGCAGCATGCCTGAGGCGGAAAGTAACCTGTGGCGAGGGAGCTTGCTCCCGCTGGACTGCGCAGCAGCCCCGTCTTTTTCAGGGCCGCTTCGCGACCCAACGGGAGCAAGCTCCCTCGCCACAGTGATATGTTCGCCGGGGTTAGAACGCGTAACTGGCCTTGAGCCCGCCATTAAATCCGTGGCTGTCACCGCCACCGTTGGCGCCGACTTCAGCGCCCACACTCAGGGCGCCGAGGTTGGCCATCAGGTTGACGCCGCCGCTGAACTGATCGCGGTTATCGAACGCCGCGCGCTGCTCGATATCCAGCCCCAGCAGGTGGCCTTCGCTGTCGACTTGCTGATCGCCGAGCGCACGTTCATAGCCAACGCGAACACCCGGGACCAACTGCCACGCACCCATCGCCATTGGGGCGAATGACACGTCGAGATTGGCTACGGCGCTGCGCCGGGATTGCTGGATGCCGTCGACGTCGAGCGCCAGTTCGCTGCCCTTCTCTTTGAAACCTTTCAAGTCGAGATGACTGACGCGAAAGCCCAGGCTCGGTTCGACAATCACCCCGCTGAGCGGTGCGCGGTAACCCAACGCCAAGGTCGCGCCGGTGAGATTGCCGTGGCTGTCGCCCTTGGCTGTGCCGAGGCCACCGCCAAGTTCGCGTTTGCTGTCGTAGTCGACGTAACCGGCGCTGGCGCTGGCGTCGACAAACACGCCGCGCTCGAGGCTGGTGAGGCCGTAACGCGCCCCGAGGTTGAGGAAGGTGAAATCAGTATCGGCCTCGCCGCCCGCCCCGCCGACGCTGCCCTTGCTGTAGCCGAAACCGGCCCGCGCGCTGAGTTGTTCGCTGAAGCGCTGGGTAATGCCAAGCATCAGACCCTGGCTGTGTTCGTTGCTGCTGTCGGCATGGGCCGATCCGTCGGTTCCGAGGTAACTCGCGAGTGCGCTGTTCCAGAGGCGGTACTGGCCGACCTTCAGATCGCTGCCGCTGGCAAAAGCTGCGGCGGCTTGTTCGATCATCGCGTTCTGCCGCAAGAGATAGCTGGCCGCATCCGCATGCACCTGACCGCCGACTTGCGTTTCGACACCGCCCAAGGTGCCGGCGTCGATCGCCGATTGCAGGTAATAGTTGTAGGCGCTGTAGGTGCCGGACAGCTCAGAGTTCTGCAACTGCCGCAGCAACTCGGCACCAGCGGCGGCATTGCCGATCATCCCGGCCTGCCCCGGCAAGCTGTTGTACTCGACCAGTTTGCCGCGCAGCACATAGATGGTTTCCTGGGACAGACCGAGGCCCTGCTTGAGGTAGTTGTCCATGCTGCCGTACTCGGCGGCGACCTGGTCGAGGCCGGCCTGCAAATAACTGGCCTGCACGCCGAGCAGCGGCTCGTAGACAGCGGCCATGCTCGGCGGCAAGGCTTTCAGAGTCGCAGCGACACGGGCGGCGGTGTAGTCGTTGGTCGCCAGATAGTTGGCCATGATGGTCGCCTCATCGACACCAGCGATGCTCTGCAACACAGCGGCGGTCCAGCCGGTGCGATCCTTGCCGGCGGTGCAGTGAAACAACTGCGCGGCGTCGACGCTCGCCAGCTCATTGAACAACTGGCCGAACTGCCCGCGCATGCCGGCATCGCTGACGAACGCACGGTTGGTCTGTTCCATCATCGCCACGGCTTCGGCGGCGCTGCGAAACGAGATGCTGGTGATGTCCGCACCCGAGGTGGTGCTGCCAATGATGTCGATATTGCGATAGGCCGCCCCCGTGATCATCGTATCTGGCGTAGCAGCGATTTCGCTAGGCGTGCGCAAGTCGTAGATGGCTTTGATGCCCAGACCATTGAGCGTCGCCAGATCCGCCGCCGACGGCGTCAATGCGTTGGAGCGATAGAACACACCGCTGCGCATGGTCCCGTCGTGGGTCGTGGAATAGGCGGTAGTGATGCCGGCAATGTCGCGAAAGTTGTCGATGCCGGACAAGTGCGGCGTGTCGAGTGCGACAGGCGTGGCCGCATGGGCAGCGGCGATGGACAGGCTCAGAACGGACAACGAACACAGAAGACGTTGGAACACAGTGCAGCCTCATGAAATCAGCGTTGGGCTGGTCACTATGGGCAGGCCAGTGGGAGGCAATATGACAGTTTCGGGCGGCCACGAAATGCCTGCGCGAATGGGCCGTGGGGTGCGTGATTTGTCCATGAATCTCGAATCCGGCACAAATCCCCTGTAGGAGTGAGCCTGCTCGCGATAGCGGTGGTTCAGGTTGATTGATGGTGACTGAAACACCGCTATCGCGAGCAGGCTCACTCCTACAGGGGATCTGGTGTGTCAGGAAAGTATCCGGTTTTTCTACTTGTCGCGCGCAGCGACAACGCCTTATAAGACTGCCATCACTTTCAAGAACAAGAGGCTGTACCCATGAGCAACGCCTGGAACGAAGGTTATTTCACCGACGAAGGCTACACCTACAGCTATAGCCGGGAGATCAATCCGGTATTCCTGCGTTACTGCCTGTTGTTGCGCGGTTTCGCCACGCTGGACGGCAACGACGGCGTGCACTGCGAACTGGGCTTTGGTCAGGGCGTATCGATCAACATCCACGCCACGGCCAACCCGGGCTCGTTTGTCGGCACGGATTTTCACCCGGGCATGGCGGCCCATGCCATCGACCTCGCGACTGCCGCAAACAACGGCGCCCGTCTGTATGACGACAGTTTCGAACAACTGCTGGCGCGCCATGACCTGCCGCAGTTCGACAGCATCAGCCTGCACGGCATCTGGACCTGGGTCAGCCGCGACAACCAGAAACTCATCGTCGAATTCGCCCGCCGCCACTTGAAACCGGGCGGCATGCTTTACGTCAGCTACAACTGCTTCCCCGGCTGGTCGCCATCGGCGCCGCTGCGCAATCTGTTCAGTCTGCACGACCGCTTTGCCAATGCCTCGTCGCGCTCCGATCAGCGCATCGACGCCGCGCTGCAATTTTCCGAAGCACTGCTCGCGGCCAACCCGAAATACGCCGCTGCAGCGCCGAGTCTCGGTGCGCGGTTGCAGAGCATCAAGGGCCAGGATCGTCATTACGTCGCCCACGAATACTTCAACCGCGATTGGAATTGCATGTACTTCGCCGACATGGTCGATGCGCTGGCCCCAGCCAAACTCGACTACGCCACCACCGCCGTGCCGCTGGATTCGGTCGACCCGCTCAACCTGAGCGCTGAAGGCATGGATTTTCTGGAAACCATCGAACACCCGGTCATGCGCGAGCAAGCGCGTGACTACTTCGTCAACCAGCACTTCCGCCGTGATCTCTACGTGCGTGGCGCGACCCGCCTGTCCGCTGCCGAACGCCGCGCGCGAATGCTCCACACGCGTTTTGTGCTGCTGCAACCCTGGGACACCGTGGCAGGCTCGGTCACCGGTCCTGCCGGCGAAGCGACCCTGCAACCGGAGATTTACGGCCCGGTACTCGATGCGCTGGCGGCGCAGGACTATGCCGCCAAATCGATGCGTCAGCTGCTGTCCGAGGCTGCGCTGGCTTACGACGACCTCGAACAAGCCCTCGCCGTGCTGATCGGCATGGGCGCCGTAGCCCCGTGCCAGAGCGAGACCGCCGAGTCGCAGGTCAGCGGACGCTGCGCCGCACTCAACTTGCAGCTGTGCAAACGCTCGCTGTACGGCGCCAACATCCAGACCCTGGCCAGCCCGGTCACGGGTGGTGGCGTCACGGTCAGCCGCTTCCAGCAGTTGTTCCTGATTTCGATCAAACAAGGCAAACAGCAACCAGCCGAGTGGGCACAACTGGCGTGGGGGGTAATCAGCGAACAAGGTGAAGTGCTGGTCGACAACGGCCAGCCGCTGCTCACGCCCGAAGCCAATATCGCCGCACTGACCGCACAGGCGCAGGTGTTCGCCGAGCAAACGCTGGTGGTGCTGAGGGCGTTGAAGATCGCCTGACGCGTCAATCGGGTCTGTTTTTCTCCACAGAACGACTCGGTCTGCTCCCTCTCCCTCGGGGAGAGGGCTGGGGTGAGGGGCTTTTGATTCTAGATGTCACGGGTGAAACCTGACCCTGAGCCAACCGTCCTGTTTCCGGAACTTTCCGCCCTCTGCCGTCCGTCCTGCAGCCTCGCAATAAACGAAATTTCCGCCCCACCCGCTCCTCACAACTATGCATGCGCTCACACCCACAAGGGTGACTGCGCGATAGCCTGGTCTGAGGAAAATTTGAATGTTCATACATAACAAGCGACTTCAGTACACCGTTCGAGTGGCCGAGCCAAATCCGGGTCTGGCCAATCTGCTTTTGGAACAATTCGGGGGCGCCAATGGCGAACTGGCCGCGGCAGCGCGCTACTTCACTCAAGCCTTGGCCGAGGAAGATCCGGGGCGCAAAGATCTCCTGCTGGACATTGCCACCGAGGAGTTGAGCCACCTGGAGGTGGTCGGTTCGATCATCGTAATGCTCAACAAAGGTGCCAAAGGCCAACTCGCAGAGGGTGTTCAGGAAGAAGGCGAGCTGTACCGCGCTCTGAATGGCGCCGGCAATGACTCGCACATCACCAGCCTGCTCTATGGCGCAGGCGCGCCTCTGGTCAATTCGGCCGGTGTGCCGTGGACAGCGGCGTATGTGGATTCGATCACCGAGCCGACCGCCGACTTCCGTTCCAACATCGCTGCCGAAGCGCGGGCGAAAATTCTCTACGAACGCTTGATCAACATCACCGACGATCCTGGCGTGAAAGAGGCGCTTGGCTTCTTGATGACGCGGGAAATTGCCCATCAACAGTCGTTCGAAAAAGCCCTGCATTCGATCCAGCCAAACTTCCCCCAGGGCAAACTGCCGGGCATGCCGGAGTTCACCAACAAGTACTTCAACATGTCTGGCGAACCCAACGTTCGTGGCCCGTGGAACGAGGGCGGTGCGTGGGAGTACGTGGAAAACCCAGAGCCGGCGGTCGACGGCGGCGATGGTCTGGCGACCGTCAACCTTCCTGCTGAAGACGAACAAGTGCTGGAAGCGATGAAGACCCGCACAGCCTCTGACCCACTCAGCGAACCGGTGACCGGTGCTGATCTGGGTTCCGGTTATGTCCAAGGCAGAGATGTCTGAACCCAGTCCGGCGGCCCCGTCCCGGGGTCGCCACTTGCTCAAGGAGAACAACATGAAAAGCAGCAAAGTTCTGGCACTGACCTCTGAACATTTTCAACGCTTGATGGAGCAGGCCTCCGCGGGTTTCGAACTGGACTGCCGACAGGCCTGTCGCGGGCTGAAAGTCAGCATGGCGGTGAATGTTTTCGGTCTGGGCACCCTGCTCCCGAATAATTTCGCCGACGAGACTACCGTCCAGCCATCGGACGAGCAGCCACCAGTCGATGACACCCCATCCATGATGCCCATGGTTGCCAAACGCGCATCCGCACAGCGAAGCCGCTCAGTGGACATGGCCGAACGTTTTCATCGGTGACAGGAGCGCGACATGAGAACGCATAAAAATCCGAGCGTCACCTCAGGCCTGACCGTCGCTCCTGGAGTCCAGTTTCTGCTGGGTTGTGCAATATTTGCCGGCGGAACGCTGATCATAGTGAGCGAACTGGCGGGAAGGTTTGTTGCGATGTGAGCGGTGTGTAGCGGCCTTGTGCATCGGCAAACCGTAAGCTCAATACAGCACCGCAGCCGCTTCCCTCATGAAGATTTCGACAGTCTTCGGCCCTATCCCCTCGAACTCGGACAGGCGCTTCTCCAGCGCCTTACGATCCGCGCTCGCTGCCACCATGTTACTGACCTTGCCGGCATATTCGGTGTTGAGCTTGTTGGCCAACGCGAGTAAGCGCGCCGCCGTGCTCTCGTCGTAGCGCACGTAACGCGCCTGCCCCAACATCGACACCAGTTGCCGATGCGTACACTGCGCGAGCTTTTGCGGGGTGTCTTTCTGATGCTGCTCTACTATGACTTGGTACGCCTTGGCGGCGATGGCGCCCTGTATCCTTTTGCCCATCAGAAAACTGGCAAGCAGCCATTTGAACAGGCCAGGTTCGCTGGCGGTGTGCAGATCGATGTTCAAGTCACCGGCGGTGATGATTTCACTCACAAGTCTCACCTTAAATCGCGCTTCAGTTACAGATGTTGACCCGGCACCGCTTTGAACGATCCAATGGCCGCCGCTTGCCCAAGGCAATAAATTGAATCCCCAGTGGAAACGGATGGTCATCTTTCGGAGATGAGAGATGACAAGCATAAGGACCTTCAAATGCTCGGTCGTAAACTTCCCGACAGCAAAGGGCATGACGCCGCAGAAACCGCTCCCATCAAAGCTGCCAGCGAGATAGCCGCTTTCCGCCTGACCGTGATCTTCATGCTGACGGTGATTCTGGCGTTTCTGGGAGTGGAAGGATGGCGGACGTGGCGTGACTACCACTCCGCGTTTTCGTCCGCCCGGGATTCGGTCACCAACCTCGCTCGGGCGACAGCACAGCATGCCGAGGACGCCATTCGCCAGGTCGACGTATTGACCGCCGCGCTGGGCGAGCGCGTCGAAGGCGATGGCTTGCAGAACATTGACGTGCCGCGCATCCACAAGTTGCTGGTCCAGCAGGCCAAGCTGATGCCGCAGCTGCACGGCCTGTTCATTTACGGCCCGGACGGGCACTGGATCGTCACCGACAAGGAAATCATCCCGGACCCGGCGAACAACGCCGACCGCGATTACTTCCAGTATCACCGCACCCACACCGATCGAAACGTGCGCATCGGCGATGTCGTCAAAAGCAAATCCACCGATGACCTGATCATCCCGATTTCGCGTCGCTTGAATAACCCGGACGGCTCCTTCGCCGGCGTGCTGCTGGGGACGATCAAGGTCAGTTACTTCGTCGACTATTACGGGGATTTCAAGATCGACGACAAAGGTGCGCTGGTCTTGGCGTTGCGCAACGGCACCATCCTCGTACGCCGCCCCTTCATCGCCTCGGTGATCGGTCAGAGCCTGGCCGACAGTGAGGTTTTCAAGAACTACCTGCCCTATTCCAACCAAGGTATCGCCGAGGTCCGAGCCATCGTCGACGGCACCCAGCGTTTGTACGGTTACCGCGCCTTGACCACGTACCCGTTGGTGGTTGAAACCGGACTTTCCCGCGAATCGATCATTGCGCCGTGGCGCTGGGACCTGATCAAAACCGGATTCGTGTTGATGTCGGTAATCACGGCGTTCACGGTCTTCGGGCTGATTGTCTTGAGGCAATTGCGCCAACGCATGGTGATGGAAAAGGACCTGCGCAAGGCCCACCAGGCCATGAAGGACATGGCGTTGACCGACAGCCTGACCGGGCTGGCCAACCGCCGCCGCCTGGACACCGCGCTAGCCGACGAGATTCGCCTGGCCAGACGTCAGGGGTCGTCGATTTCATTGATCATGCTCGACGTTGATCACTTCAAACTCTACAACGACACCTACGGCCATGCTGCGGGTGACGATTGCCTCAGCGCTGTCGGCCAAGCGATTGCGCAAGCGGTAAAACGACCCGGTGATCTGGCCGTGCGTTATGGCGGCGAGGAATTCTCCGTGTTGCTGCCCAACACGGATATTCGCGGGGCGGCGCTTGTGGCTCAGGACATACTTGAGGCTATTCGCTCCTTGCGGCTGGAGCACAGAGCCCATCCGCAGGGTCACGTCACTGCCAGTGCAGGTATTGCGGTTGGCAAACCGGCCGAACATGAAGTGACCCCCGCCACTCTTATCGAGTCGGCTGACAAGCTGCTTTATGCAGCGAAGCAAAAAGGCAGGGATCGCTACTGTATCGGCGATGAAGGGCTCGGCGCCTAGCCACCGCGCCTCAACGGAAGCGCAGCATCACCGCTGCGCGAACCCGCTGTACGCCAAACACCGTCATGCGCAGAAATTCCTGGTGACTGACCGGCAAGTGCTGGCAGTCCAGGCCGCGCTTGAGTTTGCTGTGATCGACATCCGGATCATGCAAATAGACGAAGTCCTGGTCACACGCGGTGATGATCACCCAATGCGGCGCTTTCAAGCGGGTGAATCGGTAGCTGCTGATCAGCACCAGCGGTTTGTAGCCGGCCGCCAACGCCGCACCGACATCCAGACTGGATGCCAGCACCTGCTGCACTTGCGTGGCAGCCAGATCTTGGGCAAAACCATCCTCGACCAGTTTCATGATCGACTTTTTCTCTGTGCTGCGTACGCCGTGAAGAAAAAGCGAGCCCTGGTGGCTGACCTCCAGGCGCACATCGAAACCGCGCCGCCAGGCGGCCAATGCGAGGCCCTGAGGGCTGCAGCCACCGTGGCCCGCGGTCATGAAAATGGTGGTTGCCTCGCGCCATAGCTGGATTTCCTCCGCTCGGGTCATGGCACGGGTCGGATCGATGGCGGACATCGCCATCAGCAGGCACGCCGCGCCGCAGGTGAATTCGGTGGTCTGCTGGTAGTACGGTACTTGGCGGGCGGGTGCGGGCGCTTCGCACAGGATGCGCTTCTCGTAGCGCAACGCCTCGCAGTGGTCTTCGTAATAGTCCTCGACGCTGGCAAAGCGCTGATAGCCGTTGGCTTCGTAGAGGCGGATGGCAGCGCTGTTGTCCGCGCGCACCTCCAGCCGCAGCCATGCGCAATTGCGCGCCAATGCGCAGGCCTGGGCTTCCTCCAGCAGACGCTGGCCAAGCGCATGTCCGCGCCACACAGGGCTGACGGCAATGGAATACAAGCGCCCCAGCGAAGTGCCGCGGTGAAAAAGCACCAAGGCATAACCGGCAAGTCTTGCGTCCGATGTAGCGACAATCAGCGCCGCGTTGGCACGACTGAGCATCCAGCTGAAGTTGCGCTGATTCAATCTGTCGAGGGCAAAACACGCCCGCTCCAGTTCGAGCAGATCGTCGATATCGTCCATCGACGCAAAGCGAAAATCAAAAGACATGACCGCACCGTAAAGTTTGAGTAACGAACCGGGACAGGCCCAGTGGCCCGTGATTTATTGAAGCGGCGTCTTCTTCAACAGGGATTCATTACTCATGTCAGCGGTGCAAGCCAACGTGAACGAAGTATTAGACAAAACCGAGCATTCGACAATCTCCCTCAGCGAGGAACCTCCCAGTATCAAGCCCTCGGGGAGTCGATTGCTCATCCTTGTCGAACGCAAGGATGACTGGGCTGATTACTTGCCCAGCGAGAGCCTGATGCTCGCTCAGGACTACCTTGAACACAGCGACGATTTTCCTCATCGCACCCAAGTCATCAACCTCTGCCGCAACTACAAATATCTCGGCCAGGGCTATTACTGCTCATTGCTGGCCGAGGCGCGCGGGCACAAGGTGTTCCCCTCGGTTCGCACCGTCAGCGAGCTGGCGCGCAAAGCGCTTTACGGGGTCGGGCTGAACGATCTGGAACGCACCCTGGAGCGGGCGCTGGCCAACCATCCATACGGCGAAACCGAGGCTTTCACGCTGTCGCTGTACTTCGGCAAGGCCTCGATCGAGCCGCTGCAAGAGATCGGCCGTCAGCTGTTCGAGGCGTTCCCCTGCCCTATCCTGCTGGTGGAGTTTCGCCGTGGTGAGACCTGGCAGATTGCGGGCATCAAAGCCGGGGCGCTGCACAGGCTTCGCGACGAACAGCAGCACGTTTTCGCTGATGCACTGGATGCTTTCAATCGCAGGACGTGGCGTCAGCCAGCCTCCAAACGTGTGGCCCGATACGACCTGGCCATCCTGCATGATCCTGACGAAGCCCTACCGCCCTCGAACCCCGAGGCATTGCAGCGTTTCATCGCAGCGGGCGAACAGCTGGGCATCGATGTCGAGCTGATCGAGAAAAAGGACTATGCGCGGCTCGCCGAATTCGATGCGCTGTTCATCCGCGAAACCACGCGAGTGGATGATCACACCTATCGGTTTGCCAAGAAGGCGGAAAGCGAAGGCCTCGTGGTGATTGACGATCCGTCGTCCATCCTGCGCTGCACCAACAAGGTTTATCTGGCCGACCTGTTGAAGCGCCGAGGTCTGGGCATGCCCGTAACAGAAATACTCTACAAGGATCGTCCGCAGGAACTTGAAAACGTCGGGCGTCGCCTGGGTTTTCCCTTGGTACTGAAAATCCCCGATGGCTGTTTTTCACGGGGGGTTATCAAGGTCACCGATGCGCAAGCGCTGGCCACGGCTGCGCAGGAATTATTCGAGCACTCGGTGCTGCTGCTCGCCCAAGAGTACTGCTACACCGAATACGATTGGCGCGTCGGCGTGCTCAATGGCGAGGCGCTGTATGCCTGCAGGTACTTCATGTCCAAGGGGCACTGGCAGATTTACAACCACAAGGCCCTGCCCGGCGAGATCAACGGCATGTGCGAGGCGGTGCCCGTCGAGCAAGCACCGCCCGACGTCGTGCAACTCGCGGTACAGACGGCAGGGCTGATCGGCGATGGCCTCTACGGCGTCGACCTCAAGCAGGCGGGCGATCGGGTTCTGGTCATCGAGGTGAACGACAACCCCAACCTCGACGCCGGCATCGAAGACGCGGTGCTGGGCGACGAGCTGTATCGGCGCGTGCTGCAAGCGTTCACGCAGAGGCTCGAGCTCAAACACCGTGGCCAGGCGTGGTGAGCGATGATTGAACGCTATTGCATTGATTGCGGTGCACTGCGCCAGGGCACCGAAGACGAGGCGACTGTCTGGCTGGCCGTCGCCCCGAACGCCGTCGAGCAATCGACGTTGCAAACACGTCTGGGCATTGGCGCTCAAGTGCTGGAGTCGTCACTGGATCCGGACGAGGTGGCCCGAATCGAAATCAAACCGGATCACCTGTTCCTGATCTGGAAGCGCCCGGAAAGCTTCGACGGGCGAGCATTCAACGTCTCGTCATTCGGAGTGGTGCTGAGCGAAAAGCGCCTGGTGGTTATTTGTGCGAGCAACTCGCTGCTCTCCAGCCTTGAGCAAGATGCGCAAATGACCGGGCCACTAGATGTGCTGATGGCGTTGCTCGCTGAAAGCGTTCATCACTACCTCGGGCATCTGCGCGTGGTCAAACAGATCGCCCGGGAGATTCAACAGCAGTTCACCCGTGCGATGGACAATCAGCAACTGGCGCAGATGTACAACCTGAGCGAAAGCCTCGTGTACTACGTGAATGCGATTCAAAGTAACGGCGCGGTGCTGACGCTGCTGCGCAACCACGGCCAACGCCAAGGCTTCAGTGACGGTCAACTGGAATCGCTGAACGACCTGATCGTGGAAAACGAACAAAGCTTCCAGCAGGCCAGAATTCACGCCAAGGTCTTCGCCAACCTGATCGAGTCGCATGGCAATCTCGCCAACAACAGCATGAACCGGGCGCTGCGCAAGCTGACGCTGATCAACGTCGTGTTCCTTCCGTTGAACCTGATTGCCGGCATCGGCGGCATGTCGGAGTTCAGCATGATGACGTCCGGCGTTCCATGGTGGATGTCTTTCCCGGTGCTGATCGCTTGCATGGGTCTCGTGGGCGCGGGGATGGTGCTTGCACTGCGGCGCATGGCGTGAATCCGGGTCAGGTCCTGCCGCCGCCTGCGCCGCAGTTGAAGGTCAATTAGTCCGGCTGACCACCCGGATATCCGTAATCCCTACCCGCTCGGCCTGCTCGAGAACCTGCCCTGGCGTCGAATCCGCCGTGGGCATGACCAGGCTGTTTTCGGCATCGCCCAGATGTAGTTGCAGCAGATGCATCGCCGCGTCGTGCTCGATCAGTTGCGCGTCCTTCAGTTCGAGCAGATAAGTACGAGGCTCGCCGTTGAAACGGTATTCGATGTGATAGGTGTACATGTTGTCGTCCGCGTCGGTGGGAAAAGGCACTGTTTATCCTGACGCGACGGTCAGCTTTTAGTTCAACCTGACTGCCATTTTGCGTTTGCAAACAAACTTTTTGCGCAGCGGAGCGTCCTCTTCTTAACTCTCCATAACAGCTGATCACAGCTAAGGACTGGCAATGACCTTTTTCATCTTCCTCTTGGCCTGCGCGGCGGCGGCAACCACTGGCGTGATGTTCAAACCGGGCCCGTGGTATGAATCGCTGACCAAACCCTCTTTCACCCCGCCCAACTGGGCCTTTCCCGTGGCCTGGACAATCATTTACCTGCTGCTGGCCTGGGCCGGTTATCGCCTGAGCCTGATCCCCGGCAGCCAAACGGTGCTGGCCTTGTGGGCCGCGCAAATCGCTCTGAATACGCTGTGGACGCCGGTGTTCTTCGGCGCGCATCAAGTGCTGGCGGCGCTGGTGATTCTGGCGGTGCTGTGGGTTGTCGTCGCGGTGATGGTCGTGCTCGCCCTGCAACTGGACGTGGTCACCGGGCTGATTCTGTTCCCGTACCTGGCGTGGCTGTGCGTTGCACTGGCGCTGAACTGCTCGATCCTGATGAAAAATCGCCTGTGAGCGATTTTCCCTGGCCGCAAGGCGAGCGCGAGCTGGCGCAGGTGCGCGCGTTCAACAAAAAGCTCGCCTGGCTGCCGCGCTTCAAGGTGCGCAATCGAGTCACCCCACGGCTGATTCAGGCGTTGTTGCGGGCGGGTCAGATCGGCGGCGCTGGCAAGCTGCGCCAGCATGGGCTGACCGCCGACCGGAAGATCATCGACACGGTGCCGGTACGCATCATTCGCCCCAAGGGCAAAGCCAAAGGTGTTGTCGTGGATTTCCACGGTGGCGGCTGGGTGATCGGCAATGCGCAGATGAACGACCCGTTCAACCTCGCTATCGTCAACACCTGCGACGTGGCGGTGGTGTCGGTGGATTATCGGCTGGCGGTGTCGACGCCAATCGAGGGATTGCTGGAAGACTGTCTGCGCGCCACGCGCGGTATCTTGAACGATGCTGAATTCGCCGGATTGCCCGTAGTAGTCGTCGGCGAATCGGCCGGTGGGCATCTGGCGGCGGCCACCCTGCTCGCCCTTGAATCTTCGCCGCAACTGCTGCAACGGATCTGCGGCGCGCTGCTGTATTACGGCGTCTACGACCTGACCGGCACGCCCAGCGTGCGCACCGCACCCGCCGATACTCTGGTGCTCGACGGCCCCGGGATGGTCGAAGCGTTACGCCTGCTTACGCCGGATATCAGCGACGAACAACGACGCCAGCCACCGCTGTCGCCGCTGTATGGCGATTTCAGCGGACTGCCGCCAGCATTGCTGTTTGCCGGTGAGCTCGATCCGCTACTGGATGACACGCGGCTCATCGCCGAGCGCTGGCGACACGCGGCGCCGGTGGAAATGCATGTGCTGCCGGAGTGTCCGCATGGGTTTATTCACTTTCCGACGGCCACTGCTGAACATGTGCTGGCTTACAGTCGGGAGTGGATTTCGGCGCGAGTGGCAAGCTACTCAGTGAAATCCGCCGAGATCAGCCCGGCGCTTTCGTAGCTGCCAATTGCCTGGCGAGCCGTAAAAAACCGAGACAAACAAAAGGCGCCCTCAACGGCGCCTTTTTTTGTTTGCGCTGAGCCCTGCGCGATCGTTCACCCCATCCCCGATTGTGCTTCAAACCGTAAACAGTCTTTACCAGATCCGCGCCTGTTTCCCCCGCCAGCCGCCGCATAGAGTTTGTTCCAGCAGCACACTCAACTCCAGCAAAGGAATATCCCCATGAAAATCTCAATGCTCGTTCTCGCACTTTTTGGCTTCAGCTCGGTGGTCATGGCTCAGGAATCGACTACCACGCCTCCCGTCGAGCAATACACCTACGCCACTCACCTCGACGTCGCCAAAATCATCTCGGAAGATCCCGTGCCGGATGTCTGCGCCGTAGTGCCGGTGCACATGACCTATCAGGATTCCCAAGGCAAGCAGCACATCCTGCAATACGAGGTCATGGGCAGCGGCTGCAGCAACGGCTGATCAAGCCAATACCTCGCACCCCATTGCGTCTCAGAGTGGCTTCGCTGAGACGCAAATGCTTTTACCGCTTCAATCGACAAGTTCCTCAGCAGTGCTCGCCAGCTGCGCGCCAACCCGGGTTTTCAACGTATCGATGAATCGCGTGATCTTCGCATCGACAAACTGGCGAGACGTGTAGACGGCATAAACATTGCGCTCATAGGTGTGGTAATCAGGCAGTACCCGGACCAGCCTGCCGGCACGCAAATCGTCGATCGCCGTGAAGCCTGCCAACAGACCAATCCCCGCCCCTTCGCGAATGGCCACGGCCATTGCATCCATATCATTCACGCTGAAACTCGGCCCGGTCGGGATGAACGTCGCGTCGCCCGCCTTGCTTTTGAGCTGCCATTCATCGCGTACGTAATCCACGGTACCGAGCAGCAGGCATTGATGATCGCAAAGCTGTTCCGGCGTCTCGGGTGCGCCGTGCCGCGCCAGGTATTCCGGGGAGGCCACCAGTACGCAGTGACTGACGCCGATCTTTTGGCTGACATACGCCGAATCCGGTAGCGTGCGCGCGATCAGGATCGACACATCCAACTGATCCTCGAGCAGATTGGGCATGCGCTGGGAGAGCATCAGGTCGACGGTCACTTCTGGGAAGGCCTGGCGATATTCCAGCACCGCGCCGGTCACCAGTTGCCGGGCCAGTCCGGGCACGCAGTGCACGCGTAACGTCCCTCGTGGCTGCAAGGCGGCATTGCTCGCCTCGGCTTCGGCGCTTTCCAGGTCAGCGAGAATCTTCACGCAGCGCTCATAAAACCGCCGGCCCGCGTCGGTCACCGAGAGACGCCGTGTGGAGCGCTGCAACAGGCGGGTGTCGAGCACGTTTTCCAACGCCGAAACCGCACGCGATACGTTACCAACGGTGGAGTCGAGATGGTTGGCCACGGCAGTGAAACTGCCCATCTCGACTACCTTGATGTACACCGACATGTTTGAAAGTTTGTCCATCCTGATCGTCCTGTAGACCTGCAAGCACTGCGGATAACGTCGGATGCTACACGCTCGCTCCTGCGCTCGATATTACCTTCTGGGACAACAATGATTCCCTCGTGGCCGGCTAAATCAAACGGCACGCCTTCCATAGACTGGATTCCACGGGCCGCCTGAACCATTGCGTATAAGGCGCCGCCGAATTCAATCCTCAAACCATGAAGGCGACATCCATGAACACTCCTTACGATCCGCTCTATCTTTTCATCGGCGGTCAATGGCTCACCGCCCATGACCGCGCGACCGCTGCTGTAGTCAATCCGGCAACCGGTGAGGAAATCGGCCAGGTGCCACTCGCTACTGCAGACGACCTGGATCACGCCCTCGAAGTGGCCCGACTGAGCTTCGACCAATGGCGCCAGACCGTGCCGGACCAGCGCGCAAAAATCCTCAAGCGCGCCGCCGACCTGATCCTCGAACGCGCACCGCACATCGCTGCGCAAATGACGCTGGAAGAAGGCAAGCCACTGCGTGAAAGCCTCGATGAAGTAACCCGCGCGGCGGAATATTTCGAGTGGTTCGCCGAAAGCGCACGACGCATCGACGGCCGTGTCGTGCCGGCCAATCGACCGGGGGTACTGCAACTGGTCAAACGCCAGGCGATTGGCCCGGTCGCAGCGTTCACACCGTGGAATTTCCCGGCCATCACCCCGGCGCGCAAGCTCTCGGCAGCGCTGGCCGCCGGTTGCAGTGTGGTGCTCAAGCCCGGCGAGGAAAGCCCTTCCACCGCACTGGCCCTGGCCCGGGCGCTGGACGATGCCGGCCTGCCCAAAGGCGTGCTGCAAGTGGTGTTCGGCGTGCCGGATCAAGTTTCAAGCCATCTGATTGCCTCACCGATCATTCGCAAAGTGACGTTCACCGGTTCGGTGCCAATCGGTCGGCTGTTGTCGGCCCGCGCTGCCGAAGGCGTCAAGCCGATCACCCTGGAACTGGGTGGCCACGGCCCGGTTCTGGTGTTTGCCGACGCCGACATCGAAAAAGCTGCTGTGGAAGGCGTCGCCAATCGCTTTCGCGGCACCGGTCAGGTGTGCATTTCCTCGACTCGCTTCCTGATCCAGCGCGAGGCCTATGCCGAGTTTGTCGAGCACTTCGTCGCGGCCACCCAGGCGTTGAAAATCGGCGATGGCACGGATCCGCAAACCCAGGTCGGGCCGCTGGCCAACCCACGGCAACTGGCGAAGATGGAGCAACTGATCGCCGACGCCGTCGAGAAAGGCGCGCGGGTGCTCGCCGGTGGCGAAGCGTTGCCGGGCGCAGGCTTCTTCTTCCAGCCCACCGTATTGGCCGATGTGCCGATGAATGCGCGAGTCATGCACGAAGAACCCTTTGGCCCCATCGCGATACTGATGCCTTTCGACGAACTGAGCGACGGTTTGCAAGAAGCCAACCGCCTGCCCTACGGCCTCTCGGCCTACGCGTTCACGTCCAATGCGCGCACCGCGATCGACGTGGCCGATGGCCTGGAAGCCGGAATGATCGGCATCAACCAGTACCGCATCGTCGCCACTGAGTTGCCGTTCGGCGGCATGAAGGAAAGCGGCCACGGTTCTGAAGGCGGCATCGAAGGCATCGAGCACTATCTCACCAACAAATTCATCAGCCAGGTTTAAGGGGATTTCCATGTCGACTATCGATTTCAGCAGCCCACGCGAAGCCGCCCGCGCCTTCACCCCGAAACTGGCGCAATTCGTGGACTCAACGCTGTACCCGCAGATCTGGAGCGACCCCGCCTTGTCACCCCGCGAGCGCAGCCTGATCACTGTCGCCGCGCTGATTGCCGGCGGCCACTGCGAAGAATTACCCGCGCACCTGCGCCGTGCCGTCGGCAATGGCGTGAGCCATGAAGAGTTGTCGGCGGCGATCACGCACCTGGCCTTTTACGTCGGTTTCCCGGGCGCCATCACCGCCTCGGCCATCGCCAATGCCACGCTTGCCGACACGGAGCAACGCTGAGATGAAAGCCATCAAGCTGAAAGAATTCGGTTCGGCAGAAGTGCTGCAACTCGGCGAAGCGCCCAACCCTGAAGTACGCCCGACCGACCTGCTGGTGCGTGTCTATGCGGCCGGCGTGAACCGTGCCGACCTGACTCACCGAACCGGCGGCTACGGCCATGCGAACTTCGGCGACTCGTTGATCATCGGCCTGGAGATTGCCGGGGAAGTGCTGGAGACCGGCAGCGAGGTCAGCGGATTCGCCGTCGGCGACAGGGTGATGGGCGTGGTCGGCGGCGGCGCCTACGCCGAACTGGCGCGCATCGACTACCGGATGGCCATGCCGATTCCAGCGCAGCTCGACTATGTGCACGCAGCGGCGATTCCCGAAGTGTTCGTCACTGCCCACGAAGCGATGCTGCACCTGGCCCGACTCAAGTCAGGTGACTCGGTGCTGATCCATGCCGCCGCCGGTGGCGTCGGTTCCGCTGCCGTGCAACTGGCCTACGCTACAGGCGCCACGGTGTACGCGACCACCGAAGGCAGCAAGCTGGCGCGTGTCGAACATCTGGGCGCCGACGTGGCCATCGACTACAAGAGCGAGGATTTCGCCGCAGTCATCGCCGACAAAACCAACGGACGCGGCGTCGACGTGATCATCGACTTCATCGGCGCCCCCTACTTCGCGCGCAATATCGCCTCGCTGGCCCACGGCGGTCGCCTGGTGCAGGTAGGCATTCTTGGCGGCGGCGGCAGGGTCGACATGGAGTTGGAGCACATCCTCTACCGGCACCTGCAAATCATCGGCACGGTGATGAAGTCACGCACTCAGCCGGAGAAGCACGCGATGATCCAGCGCTTTCGCGACCACTGGCTGAAGCGCTTCGCCGGTGCTGCGAGCCTGGAACCGGTGGTGGACAGCACCTTCCCGCTGTCCCGCGCAGCCGATGCCCATCGGCGGATGGAATCTTCGCAGAATGTCGGGAAGATTATTCTGACGATGCAGCCGGAGGATTTGCGCTAAGACAGACGTAAGAAAAGGCCAGTCAGTTGAGCTGACTGGCCTTGGTTTGTCTGACGTTTGCGCTGATCAGCTCACCTTGATCACAACTTTGCCAAACGCCCCTTTCGCCAGATGCTCATAGGCCTCACGCGCCTGTTCAAACGGATACACATGGTCGATCACCGGGCGAATGTCGTGCTCGGCGAGGAACACGTTCATCCGGTCGAACGATGAACGCGGTGCCACCGCAATGCCGCGAATAGTGGTCTGGCGAAAGATCAGCGGCATCAGGTTCAACTCGACGGTCTGCCCTGTCAGAAAGCCAATCTGCGCAATCCGCCCCGAGGCCTTGGTCGCCGCGACTGATTGATTAATGCCGTTGCCTCCCGCCACATCGAGCAGCAGATCCACACCCTTGCCCTCGGTAAGTTTCAGCACCTCGTCCGCCCAGTTCGGCGTGCTGCGGTAGTTGATGCCGGCGACCGCGCCCAGCCGTTTTACCGCGTGCAGATTGTCATCGCTGCTTGAGGTTGCGATGACTTTGGCGCCCAGCGCGGTGGCGATCTGCACGGCGAAGATCGATACGCCGCCGGTGCCCTGCACCAACACGGTCTGGCCCGGTTGAATCGCGCCGAAATCCACCAGCGAGTACCACGCGGTGAGCGCAGCGATTGGCAGCGTCGCCGCCTCTTCATCGCTCATATTGGCCGGCGCGCCAACGGCGCTGTCCTGGTGGATGATCATGTACTCGGCCAAACCGCCCGGCAGCGGCGAACCGAAGCAGTAATCCGGCTCGTTCGGCCCCGGCTCGCCGTCCAGCCAGCGCGAGTACAGATGCGAATTGACCCGGTCGCCGACCTTGAAACGAGTCACACCGTCACCGATGGCGACCACGGTACCGGCGGCATCGCTGACCGGAATCAGCGGTTTCGGCACCAGGTGCGGCTCGTAGATGCCGTCAACGATGGCCTTGTCGCGGAAATTCAGCGATACCGCGCCGACCTTGACCAGCAGCTCGCCAGCCTTGGGCTGCGGCGTTTGCGTCTCGCCCAGTTGCAGATTGTCGAGCCCGAAATCTTTCAGTAACCACGCTTTCATGGTGAGCCTCCAAATACACGTTATTGGCCGCAAACCCTCAGCAGGTTTGCCTTGGGCTTATGATTGGCTTTCACAGCAGCGCAATAAATGCTTGGAAACAGACAGGATTGTTCCATTCTCAGGCAACAAAGCCAGACACTGAAGCTCACCGGGAAAGTCATGGAATTACTGCAATCGATGCGCCTGTTCGCCCGACTCGCGGAGCTGGGCAGTTTCACCAAAGCCGCCGAGTCGCTGGACATCGGCCGGCCGCAGGTCACTCGCTATATTCAGGAACTGGAAACGTCGCTGGGCGTGCGCCTGTTCCAACGCACGACAAGGAAAGTGGCACTCACTGCCGAGGGTGAGCTTTTCTATCAGCGGGTCCAGGAAATTCTGGCCGAGATCACCGCCGCCACCACCATGTTCGATCGCACCGGAGCCACGCTGTCCGGCCGCCTGCGCATCGACATTCCCACGGCGTTCGCGCAGCTGGAATTCATCAAAAGCCTGCGCGAATTCACCGACACCTACCCCGGCATTAACATGGTGCTGGGCGTCACTGATCGCGCGGTTGATCTGGTCGGTGAAGGCATCGACTGTGCGCTGCGCATCGGCGAGCTGCCCGACTCAACCCTGATCGCCCGCCCCATCGCTCTCGCGACCATGGTCACCTGCGCTGCGCCCGAGTATTTGCGCGAGCACGGCACACCGCAGACGCTTGCAGACCTGGCGAACCATCAAGGCGTGAATTTTTTGTCGGGCCAGAACAACCGCACCTTGCCCTGGCAGTTTTCAGTTGAGGGCAAACAGAAAACCTACGTCAGCCGCAAGGGTATTACCGTCACCGAGTCGAACGCCTATGTGCAGTGCGGCGTATCGGGCTTCGGCATTATTCAGGCGCCGGGTATTGCGGTGGCCGAGCATTTGGCCAGTGGTGCGCTGGTGGAAATTCTGCAACCGCTGCGTCCGCTGCCTCGACCGGTTTCGCTGCTGTATCCGAGCCGCACGCATCTGCCGGCGCAGGTGCAAGTGTTCATCGAATGGTTGCAGGTGCGGTTTGTGCAGTTGCACGCAGCATGGGTGCAGGACTGAAGTCGCCCCTCCTCACTCCCAGCCTTGCGCCTCTTCGATAAAATGCAGCACTGCACTGGAGCGCTCATCGATGCGTGAAATCAGCGACAGCTCACTGACCATTTCCGCCTGATTCAGCGGGATGATCCGAATACCCGGCATGCTCAACCGGGTGACTGCCTCAGGCACGATACTCAAGCCGATGCCCGCCGCCACCAGGCCCGGGATGCTCATCAGTGACGGCACGTACATGATGTTCTCGGGATGCAGCTGATTCTGCCGGCATGCCTGCAGTGTATGCGAGGTCAGGCCGATGCCGGCGCTGTCCTGCAACAGCACGAACTTCTCGTGGCGCAGTGTCGCCAGCTCACCGCTGAAGCTGTCCGCCAGTTCATGATTATCAGGGATCAACAAGACCAGCCGTGACTGGCTGAAATGATGGGTGCGCAGACGATCCGGCAAGTGATCCTTGAACACGCGGGCAAATGCCAGATCGAGCTTGTGATCAAGCAACATGTCGAACTGCGCGCGGATCCCGGCATCCACCAGCGACACTTTGACTTCAGGGAATGTGCTGAAGTAATGCCGCAGCAATTGCGGCAGGTTGGCCTCGAACAAAGCCGAGTGATAACCGATGTTGATTTCGCCTACCTCACCGCGCCGTGCACGTCGCGCGGCAGCCGTCGCCCGTTCACTGGCCTCTATGGACTGCCGCGCGTGTGGCAGGAATGCCTCGCCGGCGGCCGTCAACACCACGCTACGGTTTTCCCGGCGGAACAATGCCAGCCCCAATTCAGCTTCCAGCGTACGCATCAATTGGCTCAGCGCCGGTTGCGCGATGTCCAGTTGTTCGGCTGCCCGGCTGAAATGCTGAAGCTCGGCGGCGACCACGAAGGCCTTGAGATGACGCAATTCCATTTCAATGATCCATAAGGCTGGCTTATCTATTTATCGTGATTTCGATAATTATTCTCTAGAGCGAATGGGCTACTGTCTACTGACTTCGACGATCTGCCCAGGCCGGCGCTGAGCGCAATCGTACGGGGACCCCGTAACCAATAAAAATAATGACGAGCCCCTCAATGAGCACAATCAGTCACGAGACTCATGATTTGCGCATGCCTCGCAAAGCGGTGACCGCTGCGACCATCGGCACTGCGCTGGAATGGTTTGACTTCACCCTGTACGGCGCGGTGTCGGCAACCATCCTGCCCAAGTTGTTTTTCCCGGCCATGGAGCCGACAGCCGGGCTGCTGGCATCGCTTGCCACATTCGGCGTCGGACTCGCCGCCCGACCGCTGGGCGCGATTACCTGTGGCTACCTCGGCGACAAACTGGGCCGGCGCAACCTGATGCTCGCCACGGTCACCCTGATGGGATTGGCGTCGGTGCTGATGGGGCTGTTGCCCACCTATGCGCAAGTGGGGATTCTCGCGCCGATTCTGTTGGTGCTGCTGCGCAGCATCCAGGGCTTTGCGCTTGGTGGTGAATCCACCGGGGCGCAACTGATGGCGCTGGAACATGCCACGCCCGATCGTCGCGGGCGCTATTCCGGGCTGCTGGGGTTGTGTTCACCGCTGAGTCAAATATTGGCCAACGGCGTGCTGATGGGTCTGGCTGCCACCCTCTCAAGCGAACAGTTTGAAAGTTTCGGCTGGAGGATTCCTTTCCTGCTGAGCTTCGTGCTGGTGATCGTCGCGATCTATATCCGCCTGAAGGTCGATGAAACCCCGGCCTTCGTCGCGTTGAAGAAGAACCCGGTCAAACAGGAAAGAAGCCCGCTCAAATCGGCCATGGGCAGCCACTACAAGACCATCCTGCGTCTGATGCTGTTCTTCTGCTCGCCCGCGGCGCTGTTCTACCTGATCGTGATTTTTTCCCTCAGCTACCTGACCAAGCACCTCGGTTTCAGCCAGTCGACAGGCTTCATGTCGCTGATGGTCGCCAACGTGTTCGCGATTGTCGGGGCGTTGGCCGGTGGCTATCTGTCTGATCGCTGGGGGCGCAAGAAAGCGCTGGCGTTCGGCTCGTGCATGACCCTGCTGATCCTGTTCGTCTACTTCCCGATTCTCAACACGCTGAACGTCGCCGCCATCATGGCAATCATGGGTCTGTTCCTCGGTTTCACCCAGTTTCAAAGCGGCATCCAGCCAGTGGCGTTTGCCGAAGCCTTTCCCACCCAGGTGCGCTATTCAGGCTCAGCTCTCGCCTATACCGGCGCCAACCTGGTGATCGGCGGCCCGATGCCAATGATTGCCGTGTGGCTGATGAGCCAGTCCGACAATTCGCCATGGCCTCTGGTGACGCTGTGCGCGGTGATCAATCTGATTTCGCTGGCGATGATCCTCATCGGCCCGGAAACCCGCGGCATCGACCTGAACGCCGTGACGCCAGACAACGCCGACACAACGGCCACACCCGCCCTCTCTCCAAATAACGCTGCAGGACGACCATGAACCGCACAGTCTTTATCCTCAACGGCCCGAATCTGAATCTATTGGGTCGCCGTGAGCCGCATATTTACGGGCACACCACCCTCGAGCAGATTCGTCTGAGCAGTGAGCGACTGGCCGAGGAACTTGATCTGCTCTGCGTCTTTCGCCAGACCAACCATGAAGGCGTGATGGTCGACTGGATTCAGGAAGCTTTCGAACAAGGCGCAGCAGTGATCATCAACCCGGCCGGTCTGTCGTTTCATTCCATCCCGGTTCTAGATGCGCTGAAGTTGCTCAGCACACCGCTGATCGAACTGCATCTGTCGAACATCCACGCACGGGATGAATTGCATCGCCACTCGATCATGTCCGGGGTGGTCAATGCCGTGATCTGCGGCATGGGCGCCGACGGTTATGCGCTGGCGATACGGGCGGTCGATGACTTGTTGCGTCGATAGAAAGCGCGCTGGGCTCGTTCAGTGAACGCTGACGAGCCCCCCTTCAGCGCAACAGAATCAGGCAAATCGCCAACAGGATCCGCCTAACGCCAACACCACCCTGCCCCCTAATCTGAACCCATGCAGAACACACCTCTGCAAACGGGTTAACCAGATGCTGATCTGAACGACCCGGACCTCAATCTCGATTTGACCGGAGTCACCGCCATGAAAACTGTAAGCCAACTGATCGCCGTCGCCACTTTCGCCCTCAGCGCCAGCGCATTCGCCGTACCGAGCAATCAGGAAGATCGTTTCTTTACCCAGGTCATCGAGCCACAGCAGACTGTTGCCGCCGACGGTTCAGACCGCACCCCACTGGGTGAGGCACTCGCCGCTGACGGATCGGACCGCACCCCGGGTCGTCGCGCAGCCTAAGCGCGTGAAGCTGAAACAGGAAAAGTTCTGCGGGTTTGAAACCTGCAGGACTTTTCCGCTTTTTGGGACCAGCGCTGAACCACTTGATCGCAACCAAATTGATAGGAACAGGCAATACTTCGATCCGATTCGGCATCGTCCGCCAGCGATATCCGCCCTAGCATGGCCTCTCTCATCGCCTGCAGGAGTAAAGATCCATGAAGACCCTTTTCATCACTGGTGTCAGCAGCGGCTTCGGCCAAGCGCTGGCCGCGGAAGCACTCGCCCAGGGCCATCGCGTGATCGGCACAGTACGCAGTGAATCCGCGCTGGCAGACTTCGAGGCGCTGTCGCCCGAGCGCGCACATGGCGTGCTGCTGGACGTCACCGATTTCGCTGCCATCGATGCGGTGGTTGCGGCGGTGGAGGATCGTCACGGCCCGGTGGATGTGCTGGTCAATAACGCAGGTTACGGTCATGAGGGGATTTTCGAAGAGTCCTCACTGGAGGAAATGCGCCGGCAGTTCGACGTCAACGTGTTTGGCGCAGTGGCGGTGACCAAGGCATTCGTCCCATATTTTCGCCAGCGCCGTGCGGGACATATCCTCAATATCACCTCCATGGGCGGCCATATCACCATGCCGGGGATCGCCTATTATTGCGGCAGCAAATTTGCCCTGGAGGGCATCTCCGACACCTTGAGCAAGGAGCTTGCGCCCTTCAATATTTTTGTCACCGCCGTAGCGCCGGGGTCATTTCGCACCGACTGGGCAGGCCGTTCGATGCAGCGCACGCCGCGCAGTATCAGTGATTACGACGCAAGCTTCGATCCGGTGCGCAAGGCCCGCGAGGAGAAAAACGGCCGCCAACTGGGCGATCCGCAGAAAGCTGCACGCGCCATGCTGACGGTAATCGACAGTCCAAACCCGCCGGCTCACGTGCTGCTTGGCAGTGATGCTCTGGCCTTGGTGCGTGACAAGTTGCAGCAGACGGCGGAGAGTATTGAGCAATGGGAAGACCTTAGCCGCTCGACGGATGGCTGAAGGCACGAAGATCAAGAGCCCCTCACCCCAGCCCTCTCCCGGAGGGAGAGGGAGCCGATCACGGGTGGATTCAAATCCTGAGCCTGCCTCGACGATTTCCGCAGGGCTTATTGCGCCAGAACAGCGCGGTCAGCATTCGGCGCGATTTTTCAGGTCGGCATATCCCGACCAAACACCACGGTCAGTCCCCTCTCCCTCTGGGAGAGGGCTAGGGTGAGGGCTCTGTCTGACACCCCGCCAATTAGCCAGACAGGTTCAAACGCGCCTTTTCACAAGAGGAGACCCACAACCCATGCCGAAACCGAAAGACCCGCTCACAACACGCATGGTCGAGTTGATGAGCCAGCTCGCCCCGCTGGAAGGCTACAACCTCAGCCCGCTGGACGATGTGCGTTTCCTGCGTTCCAACCGTCCGCTGACACGCACGCCGGTGTTGTACGAACCGGGCATCATCATCCTCTGTCAGGGGCGTAAACGCGGTTATCTCGGCGATGAAGTCTACGTCTACGACGCTCAGCATTATCTGGTGGTGTCAGTGCCGGTACCCTTCACCATGGAAACCGACGCCAGCGAAGCCGAGCCGATGCTCGCGGTGTACGTGCGTCTGGATTTCGCTCTGGCCGGCGAGCTGATCCAGCAAGTGGATGAGCTGTGGGATTTCCCCACGTCCCAGCCGATGGGCATGTACGCCTCGCCGCTCGACGAACCGCTACGCCAATCG
This sequence comes from Pseudomonas sp. FR229a, assembly GCF_030209115.1. NCBI lineage: Bacteria > Pseudomonadati > Pseudomonadota > Gammaproteobacteria > Pseudomonadales > Pseudomonadaceae > Pseudomonas > Pseudomonas sp. FR229a. The sequence goes on from NZ_JARVSP010000029.1 coordinate 84,485, forward strand.
ACCCTGCGCTTTCTTCAAGTGATGAGCAACGATGCCGACGCGCGAATCCTCGGCCCGGCGATGCTGCGTGAGCTCTACTACCGCATCCTCACCGGCGAACAGGGCGGCACCCTGCGCGCCGCCATCGCCCAGCAAGGCCAGTTCGGCAAAGTGACCCGTGCCATCCACAAGATTCACAGTTGCTATCACCAGCATCTGGACGTAGAAGCCTTGGCGGAAGAGGCGCAGATGAGCGTGCCGAATTTTCATCTGCACTTTCGCAAGGTCACCGACTCCTCGCCGATGCAGTACCTGAAGTCGACGCGATTGCACCAGGCGCGATTGCTGATGCTGCGCAATGACCTGACTGCGGCAAAATCGGCATTTCTGGTCGGTTACGAAAGTGCCTCGCAATTCAGCCGTGACTTCAAACGCCTCTTCGGCCGCACACCGCTAGCGGAAGTGGCGTGGATGAAACATGCCTATGCGCTGCCGGCACCGGCGACTGCGTCGCCGTTTGTGTCTTCGCATTGACTTCACCCGCGTCTTGAACACACAGAAATCCACATTGAAGGGAAGAAAGTGAATCTGAGAGCTGAGATTGAAAACGCATTTGGACCCCAGGCATTCGCCCGCCCGCTTTTCTATTCCTGCCCGGAGGATTGCGTTTCGAACTCTCCGAAACGGGCGGAATGATCGAGCAATTTTTGACCGCTATGCGCAAATCCATAACCATCTGCGGCGACATTTTCCAGGGGGACGCATCGTTTGTCGCATGCCTGCGCATTCATTCCGGTCGCAATCGATTCGCCCATCGCAGCACTCTTCGCTCCCTTAAATCTGCTGGGATCGATGATCGTTTCACTGATAGCCAATGCATCCTCATCCGTTGCGATTTGTATTTGAATACTCATCAAATGGCTCCTTGCTTGTCAGTTCCATGTACCGCGCACTTATCGCAGCAAATTCGCAAAATATGCCTGTCCGCTATTTGCCTCCGAGGCTTCCTCCACCATCGACACTGATCACCTGCCCAGTCACGAACGAAGCTTGTGCACTCAGCAGGAAAGTAATGAGCGAGGCAACTTCGGCGGGCGTTCCCAATCTTTGCATCGGAATGGTAGAGATTATTTGCCGCTCGCCGTCACTTCCCACCGGGCGGGTTTTGCGAAAAAGCTCGGTGTCGATAGGGCCTGGCGCGACGGCATTGACGGTGATGCCCGTCGGCGCCAATTCAAGCGCCCATGTACGAGTGATACCGACCAAAGCGCTTTTTGCAGCAGCGTAAGCCGTTCTGTCGCGGGCGCCATAAATGGCACGGCTACACACATTGACGATGCGTCCAGCAGCAGACCGTTTTAGGGACGGCAAGCAAGCCTGGGTAACTTGCACGGAGGCTCTGACATTCAAATCAAAGACTTTTTGCAGCGTTTCCAGATCGAGCGTTTCGAGGCTTTGCGCAGTCGCAACGCCTGCGTTATTGACCACGGCATCAATCGGTGTCTGCTCCAAGAGAGTCCCGAGCATCTCGCCTGTCTGTTGGACGTCGCTTAAATCCGCGAGCAATAGCTTCCCGGGAAAATCATCAATCGGATGCCGGGCAATACCGACCACGTTCCACCCCGCTTGGTGCAACTGGGTACTGAGCGCGAAACCAATGCCTTTGGTTGCACCTGTTATCAGTGCGGTTCGACAGTTGCTCATTATCAGCTTCTCCTCATCGACTCGAAACCTATTGATAGCACAGTCGACTCCACCCTTGCTCAGCGGTACGACGGCTATAGTCCCCGGCTACATCCGATGCTGCTCCAACAAGAAATCCACAAACAACCGCACCCGTACCGGCATCGCCGCGCCGCCGACGAACACCGCATGAATCGGTTCCTCATCACCGGCGTTCCAGGCCTGCAGCAGCGGGATCAGCGTGCCGCGCTGCAAGTCTTCCCTGACGCTGAACTCGCCAATGCGCGCAATGCCGGCGCCGAGTCTGGCGAACTGGGCGAGTGCTTCACCGCTGCTGCATTCGATGTTGCCGCTGACCTTCAGGGCAAACTCCTTGCCGTCGCGGATGAACGGCCAGTTGGCTTCGGCGCGGCGGAAGTTGAAGCGCAGGCAGTTGTGCTTGAGCAGGTCTTCCGGTTCGACAGGCGTGCCCTGGCGTTGCAGATAGTCGGGCGATGCCACCACGACCTGGCCGGTGTGGCCGAGCCGGCGGGCAGTGAGTGGGCTGTCGGGCAGACGGCCGAAGCGGATGGCGACGTCCGCCTGGCCGGCGAGGATGTCGACCACTTCGTCGCCGAGGCTGAGGTCGACAACGATGTTCGGGTAGCGGGCGGTGAAAGCTGTGATCAAAGGCACGATGGCCATCCGTCCATGGACAAGGGCGGCACTGACGCGCAAGCGGCCCTTGGGAACGCCCTGATCGGTGATGGCCTCTTCGACTTCGTCCATGTCGGCCAGAATCCGCCGGGCACCGCGCAGGAACGCCTCACCCTCGGCGGTAAAAGTCAGCGCGCGGGTGGTGCGCAGCAACAGGCGAGTTCCGAGTCGCTGTTCGGCGCGGGCGATGATCCGACTGACCGCCGAAGGCGTTAGGCCCAACGCGCGCGCGGCCGCTGAAAGGCTGCCCTCCTGCGCCACGGTGACGAACACGCTCATTTCCCCTGATCTGCCGTTGAAGTCCATTCGTGCCTCTTACGCAAAGGTGATTGCCAAAATCGCCATCTACCGCCTGAAAACGATGGATCGTAGCATTGGCGGCATAGATGAGGAGACTTTCCATGCGTATCAATCCACCCCTTGTTGCACTCGCCGTCGGCGCCTTTGGCATCGGCGTCACCGAATTCGCGCCGATGGGCATGTTGCCCGGCATCGCGGCCGATCTAGGCGTTTCCATTCCGGCTGCGGGGTTGCTGGTCAGCGCTTATGCCTTGGGCGTACTGCTCGGCGCGCCGCTGATGACCCTGACCACCGGCAAAATTCCCCGGCGCTATCTGCTGATTGGCCTGATGGCGATTTTCACCCTGGGTAATCTGATGTCGGCGCTGGCCACCGATTACTACAGCCTGATGGTCGCCCGAGTGATCACTTCGCTCAATCACGGCGCATTCTTTGGGGTTGGCTCTGTGGTCGCCGCCAGCGTGGTCGCGCCGGAAAAACGTGCCGGCGCCGTGGCTGCGATGTTCATGGGCCTGACCCTGGCGACCATTGGCGGTGTGCCGCTGGCGGCTTGGTTTGGCGAATTGTTCGGCTGGCGCACAGCGTTCTGGGGCATCACTGGTCTCGGTGTGCTGACCATGATCGCCTTGTGGTTCGCCCTGCCCAATCTGAAAGCAGAGCAAGGCGCGGGGGCGCTGGCGGAAATTCGTGTATTGGGCCGAGGTCCGGTGTTGGCCGCACTGGCCCTGACCGTGGTCGGTTCAAGTGCGATGTTCACGGTATTTACCTACATCGCGCCGATCCTCAGCAGCGAGACCCACGCCTCCGCCGCGTTCATCACGGCGATGCTGGTGCTGTTCGGAATCGGTTTGACCTTGGGCAATATGTGGGGCGGCAAGGCTGCCGACCGTTCGATCGATCGCACCCTGATCGTGTCGCTGAGCGCATTGATTGTGGTGTTGCTGGCGTTCACTGTGCTGATGCGCTTGCCACTGCCGGCCGCCGTGGCCATTCTGATCTGGGGCATCGCCAGCTTCGCCCTGGTGCCACCGCTGCAAATGCGCGTGATGGACGCGGCCAAGGACGCGCCCAATCTGGCTTCGGCGGTGAACATCGGTGCATTCAACTTCGGCAACGCCATCGGCGCAGCACTGGGCGGCGCGGTGATCAACGCAGGCCTGGGTTACCCGGCGATTTCCCTCGCCGGCGCGGCGATGGCCGGTCTGGGCCTGCTGATGGTACTGGCGTTCGCCTGGCGCTCCAGAGCCAGTGCCGCTGCGCTGGCGTGAGCCATTCGCAGTGCTACGCCCCGCCCTGTTGATACTCGCGGGGCGTGCAGCCGAACTCGCGACGGAACACCGTGTGCAGGTACTGCGCCGATTTGAAGCCGCAGGCCTGGGCAATGTCGGCAATCGCCGCATCGGTATTCTTCAAGCCGCTGGTGGCCGCTGCGAGTTTGAAACGCAGAATCTCGTCATGCACGCTGCAACCGCGCTCGGCGCGGAAATGCGCTTCCAGCGACGAGCGCGACACGCCGACATACGCCGCCACTTGCGCGGTCTTGATGCCCTGACAGGCATATTGACGGATGAACAACAGCGCTTGCATGACGTAGGGATTGCCCAGCGGTTGGTGCAGACTCGATACCTGTACGTTGACCGCGTCCGGTGGAATCAGGATTTGCGTGCCGGTGGACGGCATGCCGTGGAGCATCTGGTGCAGCAACTGCGCGGCGGTGCGGCCCATGGTTTCGGTGCCCTGAATCACCGAACTCAGCGGCACGCGAGTCAGGCTGCGGGTCAGCGGGTCGTTGTCGATGCCGATCAGCGCGACCTGCTCGGGCACGGCAATGCCGGCGGTCAGGCAGGCTTGCAACAATTGCCGGGCGCGGGCGTCGCTGACGGCGATGATGCCGATCGGTTTGGGCAGGCTGTGCAGCCAGGCGATCAGTTGTTCGACGGCGCTGTCCCACAGCGGTGCGCTGGTGCCCATGCCGCGATAGATCTCGGCGTGCAGGCCGTCGCGCTGCATCAGTTTGCGGAAGGCTTTTTCCCGCTCCTGCGCCCAGCGATTGGCCTGCGCCTGCGGCAGACTGAAACAGGCAAAGCGCTGCAACCCCGCCTCGACCAGATGCGAGTACGCCAGAGTGATCAATGCGTTGTTGTCAGTGGCGACGTAGGGAATCGCTTTCGGATAGGCGCGCGCATCTTCGTAGGAGCCGCCCACCGCCACCACCGGCAAGTGAATGTCGGCCAGCGCCTCGCCGATCAGCGGATCGTCAAAGTCGGCAATGATGCCGTCACCCTGCCAGCGCTCGATGCCCTTCAAGCGGCAGAGAAAATCCTCTTCCAGAAACAAGTCCCAGGAAGCGCGGGTGCTGCTCAGGTAGTTGCCGATGCCGCTGATGATCCCACGGTCATAGATCTTGCTGCCGTTGAACAACAGGGCGATGCGGTGCACGGGCGGTAGGCTTTTCATTCAGGATCCGGAGTTTGCGTCAGGCCATTCGCGAGCAGGCTCGCTCCCACGGTTTTATGAACGACACACATTCAGTGTGGGAGCGAGCCTGCTCGCGAAAGCGGTCTCAAATTTTTTTGTACTGTTCCGGGCCGCCTTGTCGCGGCGACGATGGACACAGCCTATGCGCGAAGCCGCCGAAGCTCAATACGCAAAATCGCACTCGCTGTTGAGGCTTTTCATAATCAGCAGGCACGGGGCCGTTGCTAGTATCGAGACACCGCCAAGAACAACAAGGACAAGGTCAATGCAGTATTTCCCCAATATCGAGCCGGTTCGCTACGAAGGCCCGAACAGTGATTCGCCCCTCGCTTTCCGTCACTACGACGCCGACAAACTGATCCTCGGCAAACCGATGCGCGAACACCTGCGCATGGCCGCCTGCTACTGGCACACCTTCGTCTGGCCGGGCTCCGATGTGTTCGGCGCCGGCACCTTCAAACGCCCATGGCATGGCAGCGGCGAGCCGATGCAACTGGCGATCGGCAAGGCTGAGGCGGCGTTCGAGTTTTTCAGCAAACTGGGCATCGATTACTACTGCTTTCATGACACGGACGTCGCCCCCGAGGGCAACTCGCTGAAGGAGTACCGCGAACACTTCGCGCAAATGGTCGATCGCCTCGAACAGCATCAGGAACAGAGTGGCATCAAGCTGCTCTGGGGCACCGCCAACTGCTTCAGCAACCCACGCTTTGCTGCCGGTGCCGCGAGCAATCCGGATCCGGAAGTGTTCGCCTGCGCCGCCGCGCAAGTGTTCAGCGCGATGAACGCGACCCATCGCCTCAAGGGTTCCAACTACGTTCTGTGGGGTGGCCGCGAAGGCTACGAAACCCTGCTCAACACCGACCTGAAACGCGAGCGCGAACAACTCGGGCGCTTCATGCGCATGGTGGTCGAGCACAAGCACAAGATCGGTTTCACCGGTGACCTGTTGATCGAGCCCAAGCCGCAGGAGCCGACCAAGCACCAGTACGATTACGACAGCGCCACCGTATTCGGCTTTCTCCAGCAGTACGGTCTGGAAAAGGAAATCAAGGTCAACATCGAAGCCAACCACGCGACCCTGGCCGGTCACAGCTTTCATCACGAAATCGCCACCGCCGCCTCCCTGGGGATCTTCGGCAGCATCGACGCCAACCGGGGCGATCCGCAGAACGGCTGGGACACCGACCAGTTCCCCAACAGCGTCGAGGAAATGACCCTGGCGACCTATGAAATCCTCAAGGCCGGCGGGTTCAAGAATGGCGGCTTCAATTTCGACTCCAAGGTGCGCCGGCAGAGCCTCGACGAGATCGACCTGTTCCACGGCCACGTCGGTGCCATGGACGTCCTCGCCCTGTCGCTGGAACGCGCCGCTGCGATGATTGAGAACGATCAACTGCAAACCCTGAAGGATCAACGCTACGCGGGCTGGCGTCAGCCGTTCGGGCAAGCGGTCATGGCGGGCGACTTCAATCTCGAGTCGCTGGCCGAGCACGCGTTCACCAACGAGTTGAACCCGCAAGCCGTCAGTGGCCGTCAGGAAATGCTGGAAAACATCGTCAATCGCTACCTCTATCGCTGATCGCCAAGGAGCGCTGCCGACGCCACGACGCTGTGACAATTGCACGACAATTCTGTGCCTGCGGCGTCGGCAGATTCTCTACAGTTCTACCAGCCCGATTCATCGTCAGGCCGTGTCTTTCCAACAAAAATAAAAGGACGCACCACCATGAAGAACTTGAAACGTACGCTGTTGGCCAGTGCCCTGGCGTTGTTGGCCCTGCCGGTAATGGCTGACGCTACCCACCCGAAAATCGGTTTCTCCATTGATGACCTGCGTCTGGAACGCTGGTCGCGCGATCGCGATTACTTCGTCGCGGCGGCGGAAAAAATGGACGCCAAGGTCTTTGTACAATCAGCCGATGCCAACGAGCAGAAGCAGATTTCGCAGATCGAAAACCTTATCTCTCGCGGCGTCGATGTAATCGTCATCGTGCCGTTCAACGCCACTGTGTTGACCAACGCCGTGGCCGAGGCGAAGAAAGCCGGGATCAAAGTCGTGTCCTATGACCGGCTGATCCTCAACGCCGACGTCGACGCCTACATTTCCTTCGATAACGAAAAGGTCGGTGAGATGCAGGCCGGTGGCGTGCTGAAAGCCGCGCCCAAGGGCAATTACTTTCTGTTAGGTGGTGCGCCCACCGACAACAACGCCAAGATCCTCCGTGAAGGCCAGATGAAAGTGCTGCAACCGGCCATCGACAAGGGCGATATCAAGATCGTCGGCCAACAGTGGGTCAAGGAGTGGAACCCGACCGAAGCGCTGAGCGTCGTTGAAAACGCCCTGACCCGGAACAACAACAAAATCGACGGCATCGTCGCCTCCAACGACGCCACCGCCGGCGGCGCGATTCAGGCACTGGCCGCGCAGCAACTGGCCGGCAAAGTGCCGATTTCCGGTCAGGACGCCGACCTCGCAGCCGTCAAACGGGTGATCGCCGGCACACAAACCATGACCGTGTACAAGCCGCTGAAACTCATCGCTTCCGAGGCAGCCAAGCTCTCCGTGCAACTGGCGCGCAACGAGAAACCGGCCTACACCTCGCAGTACGACAACGGCAGCAAAAAAGTCGACACCATCCTGCTCACGCCAACCCCGCTGACCAAGGACAACATCGACTTGCTCGAACAGGACGGTTTCTACACCAAGGCGCAGATCGCCGGGCAGTGATCCGGACGGTTTGTCCGAAACCCTTGTAGGAGTGAGCCTGCTCGCGATGGCGGCGGGTCAGCCAGCCGTGCAGTATCTGAACTGACGCTATCGCGAGCAGGCTCACTCCTACAGGTCTGGTGTTTGAGTCCTTGGTATACGAGCCTTTTCCATGTCCGACTATCTGCTGCAAATGAACGGCATCGTCAAAACCTTCGGCGGTGTCAAAGCGCTCAACGGCATCGACATCAAGGTCAGGCCCGGTGAATGCGTGGGCCTGTGTGGCGAGAATGGCGCTGGCAAGTCGACGCTGATGAAGATCCTCTCGGCGGTCTATCCCCATGGCACCTGGGACGGTGAAATCCTCTGGGACGGGCAACCGCTCAGGGCGCAATCGATCAGCGAAACCGAAGCCGCCGGCATCGTCATCATTCATCAGGAACTGACCTTGGTTCCCGACCTGTCGGTGGCCGAAAATATCTTCATGGGCCATGAGCTGACGCTGCCCGGTGGGCGCATGAACTACCCGGCGATGATCCACCGTGCCGAAGCCTTGATGCGTGAGCTGAAAGTGCCGGACATGAACGTCTCGCTACCGGTTTCGCAATACGGCGGCGGTTATCAGCAACTGGTGGAAATCGCCAAGGCCCTGAACAAACAGGCGCGTCTGCTGATCCTCGATGAGCCTTCCTCGGCCTTGAGCCGTTCGGAAATCGAGGTGCTGCTGGACATCATCCGCGACCTTAAGGCCAAGGGCGTCGCTTGCGTCTACATCTCGCACAAGCTCGATGAAGTTGCCGCGGTGTGCGACACCATTTCGGTGATCCGCGACGGCAAACACATCGCCACCACCGCCATGGCCGACATGGACATCCCGCAGATCATCACGCAAATGGTCGGCCGCGAAATGAGCAACCTTTATCCCAGCGAGCCGCACGAGATTGGCGAAGTGATTTTCGAGGCGCGCCACATTACCTGCTACGACGTCGACAACCCCAGGCGCAAACGGGTCGACGACATTTCCTTCAGCCTCAAACGCGGCGAGATTCTCGGCATTGCCGGGCTGGTCGGCGCCGGCCGGACCGAACTGGTCACCGCACTGTTCGGCGCCTATCCCGGTCGTCACGAAGGCGAAGTCTGGCTGCACGGCCAACCGATCGACACACGCACGCCGCTCAAGGCGATCCGCGCCGGCCTGTGCCTGGTGCCCGAGGATCGTAAGCGCCAGGGCATCATTCCCGACCTCGGTGTCGGCCAGAACATCACCCTCGCCGTACTCGAAAGCTATTCGAAAATGACCCGCATCGATGCCGAAGCCGAACTGGGCTGCATCGACCGGGAAATCTCCCGCCTGCATCTGAAGACCGCAAGTCCGTCCCTGCCGATCACCAGTTTGTCGGGCGGTAACCAGCAGAAAGCCGTACTCGCCAAGATGCTCCTGGCGAAACCGCGCGTGCTGATTCTCGACGAACCGACCCGAGGCGTGGACGTCGGCGCCAAGTATGAGATCTACAAGTTGATGGGCGCGCTCGCCGCTGAGGGCGTGTCGATCATCATGGTTTCGTCGGAACTGGCCGAAGTGCTCGGCGTGTCCGACCGCGTGCTGGTGATCGGCGAAGGCCAGTTGCGCGGCGATTTCGTCAACCATGAACTGACCCAGGAACAGGTGCTCGCCGCCGCCCTCAGCCAGCCGGGCAGCCATAACAATAATGATCGGAAAACCGCGTAAATGAATCAGGTCAAACAACTGTTCACCCGCTACAAGATGCTCGCGCTGGTATTTGCCGTGGTGCTGATCTGGCTGTTCTTCAGCTGGCAGACCGAGGGCGGTTTCCTCACCCCGCGCAACCTCTCCAACCTGCTGCGGCAGATGTCGATTACCGGAATTCTCGCTTGCGGCATGGTGCTGGTGATCATCAGCGGCGAGATCGATTTGTCGGTCGGCTCATTGCTCGGCCTGCTCGGTGGACTCGCGGCGATCCTCGACGTGGTCTATCACATTCCGCTGCTGGCGAATCTGAGTCTGGTTGCCCTGTGCGGGTTGGTCATCGGGCTTGCCAACGGCTACATGGCTGCGTATCTGCGCATACCGTCATTTATCGTCGGCCTCGGTGGCATGCTCGCGTTTCGCGGCATTCTGCTGGGGATCACCGGCGGCACTACCATCGCCCCGGTATCGCCGGAGCTGGTCTATGTCGGCCAGGGTTATCTGCCCCACGCGATCGGCACCGGCCTGGGTGTGCTGCTGTTCGTGCTGACGATTTTTCTGACCTGGAAACAACGGCGCAATCGTGCCCTGCATGGCCTGGCCGCGCATTCACTGGTGCGTGATGTTGTGCGCGTGCTGGTGATCGGCGCGGTGCTCGCTGGTTTCGTCCAGACCCTCAACAGCTATGACGGCATTCCGGTGCCGGTCCTGCTGTTGCTGATTCTGCTAGGCGTGTTCAGCTACGTCACCAGCCAGACCGTGTTCGGCCGCCGGGTCTATTCGGTCGGCAGCAACATGGAAGCGACGCGCCTGTCCGGGATCAATGTGCAAGCGGTCAAGCTGTGGATCTTCGGCATCATGGGCGTGATGTGCGCCCTCGCTGGCGTGGTCAACACCGCACGCCTCGCGGCCGGCTCACCGTCGGCCGGGAGCATGGGCGAACTCGACGCCATCGCCGCCTGCTTCATCGGCGGCACCTCCATGCGCGGCGGCTCCGGCACCGTCTACGGCGCCCTCCTCGGCGCATTGGTGATCACCAGCCTGGATAACGGCATGTCGATGCTCGACGTCGACAGTTACTGGCAGATGATCGTCAAGGGCAGCATTCTGGTGCTGGCGGTCTGGGTGGATGTGAGCACGCGCACGGCGCGGCGTTGAAACGTTGCAGGTGAGTTCGTAAAACGCCAATGAGGCCTGATCACAGGCCTCACTTTTTCCTATCAACGGCGTGAACCGTCTCTTGCGACTGGCTTAAGCGTGCTTTTCTGCGTTGAAACCATCGGCGTTTTCAAACACCCCCATGAAGCCCGGAACAGTGGCCTCACGCGCCCAATCACGCTGCAGTTCGCAATACATCTGCACCCGGCTGATCAGTTTTGCCCCGGCCTGTTCTATCCGCCGCAATGCGGCTTCATGCGCGGCAACCGAGGTACCGCCGACCGCATCGACCGGCACGTAGACCTCATAACCTTCCTGGATCGCATCCAGCACCGGGAAGGTCAGGCACGCCTCGGTCCACAGCGCGGTCATGATCAATTTGCGTCGGCCCATGGCCTTGACCGCTTGTTTGAACTCGACGTCTTCCCAACTGTTGATCGAAGTCCGGTCGTAGGTCGGCAGATGCCCCAGCACATCCTGCAATGGCTGAATCGGCGGCTTGTTGCGCCCGGTCGCAACGTTGACCGTCGAGTGCACGATGGGCAGGTTGTAGTTGACGGCCGCCTTGGCCACGCTGGTGATGTTGAACACCAACTCATCGCGCGGCATGGAGCGGATCGAGGACACCTGGATCGGTTGGTAGTCGATGATGATCAGCGCCGCGTTTTCCGGCGACAGGAGTTGATCGGTGAGCGGGTTGCGGATCGTTTCGCTTGTCATGTGTTGCTCCTGCTTCTAGTTGTCTTTTTACGCGTAGCGAAACGTGAGAGTCCGCTTGATGGCTTGGCGGGCGCTCACTGCTTCGCTGGCGCGGGAGGATCACTTCATTCCGGACCACGGCCGTTGGCCGAGTTGTCCGGAAGCAGGATTGTGCTGTTGCGGGACTCGTCGCAGTAGTAGCATCGCGTGCGTTGCTGTGTCGCACTTTGAGGAACGCCGATTTGGATATCGAAGAGCTGCAAACCTTTGTAGAGGTCGCCGATGCGGGCGGTATATCGTCTGCTGCGATCCGGCTGGGCGTGTCCAAATCGATTGTCAGCCGCAGGCTCGCGAGGCTGGAGGCCGGGTTGGGCATTCAATTGCTGGCGCGCACGACACGTGGCGCGGCGCTTACCGAGGCTGGAACAACCTTTCGCGAGCATGCCGCCCGGGTCTGTGCCGAAATCGACCTGGCGAAGGAAACGATATTGCCTTCCGGCGCTCTCCGTGGGCGTTTGAGAATCGCCGCGCCGCTGTCCTTCGGGCCGACTCACTTCGCGCCCATGCTCGCGGAAATGGCTCGTCGTCATCCGCTGCTGCAAATACAGACCTGCTACAGCGATCGCTTCGTTGACCTGATTGCCGAAGGCTATGACTGTGCGATCCGCGTTGGCTATCTACCCGACTCCAACCTGATCGCCAGAGGCATCGGGCCGATTTTCACCAAACTCGTCGCCAGCCCCGATTACCTAAAAGCCCACGGCGAACCCGAATCGCCGCAGACGCTGGGCAACCACGAGGCGCTGATGCAAGCGACCGAAACGTGGCAATTCATGGATGGCGACAAGGTGATCTCGGTGCGTCCGCAAGGCCGCTTCAAGGCGGACAACGGGGTGGCGCTGGTCGCGGCGGCAAGAGCGGGTCTGGGTGTCGCCTATCTGCCGGATTGCCTGACTTATGAACATGTCATCTCCGGTGCGCTGGTGCCGATCATGACCCGATTCCCACCGCCGCCCGCCGGCGCCTACGTGGTCCGCCCACCCGGGCCGCATCCGGCGCGCAAGATTCACGCCCTGGCCGAACTGTTGATTGAATCGTTCGGCCGGTCACCCCATTTCGCCAAGCCTGTATCTGTGTGATACCCACCTCGGAAGAAGGACCTGTCCGATGCCAACACCTGTGCTCCATCTCTTGTGCGGCAAAATCGCTGCTGGAAAATCCACGCTGGCCCGATCATTACAGGCTGAACACTCAGCCATTCTGCTCAGCGAAGATCACTGGCTGGCCAGGCTTTACCCTGAGCAGATCAATTCGGTTGCCGACTACGTCCGCCATGCGAAGCAGATCCGTCAGGTTCTCGGCCCGCTGGTAACGGACATGCTCGCTGCGGGAGTTGCCGTGGTGCTGGACTTCCCTGCCAACACCCCGACTGACCGGCAATGGCTGCGCGGCCTCGCAGACGCCGCGCAGGTTGCTCATCGGCTGCACTACCTCGAAGTCGACGATGACACCTGCCGGCGCCGACTGCATCAGCGCAATGCACGCGCCGAACATGAGTTCGCGGCGACCGACGCCGAATTCGATCTGATCACCAGCTACTTTCGTGCCCCGGATGTTTCGGAGGGGCTGGTCGTTGAAGTTCATCGACTTCAGACCTGAAGGTGTCGGCTCGCTAATCAGGCAGTCATTTCCCGATTGATCGCAACCATCTGCTCGCGGGTGAACTCACTGTTTGGCGCCATGAATCGGGCCATCAAGGCATCACGGTTCAGCGGCGCGCGGGCCTTGTCCGCAGCTTCGAGCGCCTGCTTCAGTTCCGGCAAGGTCAGTTCGGTGCAGTAAGCCGGTGTCCCGGGTTGTTGACGCCATGAGTCCGGAAGGCTGCACGCAGCGAGCGCTGCGGATAGTAATTGGAGGTGTCGATTACCACGACTTGCTCGGGAACCTGGCTCAGCGTCTGCTTCAGATCAGGGTATCGGGCGAAAGGAATCGACAAGATGATCACGTCGACGTCCGATTCGAGTGTCAACCTGGGCAACCCAGTACGGTATCGATCCGTGCCTCTGTCAGCGATCCGGATCGCCAACAGAGGAACACCGCACGCTTGGCGAATTACTTGTGCACCAGCAGCGACTTGCGCGCTGCCTTGTCCTGCTTCATGGCGGCGATTTCCCGCTCGCACGCTTCGACATCGAACGACTTGTCCCATTTGGCGATGGCGATGGTGCCGATGCCGTTACCGATCAGGTTGGTCACGGCTCGCGCCTCGTTGAGGAAGCGGTCGATGCCCAGCAGCAACACCAGGCCCACCAGAGGTATCGAGTGAATGGTGGTGAGGGTGGCCGCGAGTGTCACAAAACCTGCTCCCGCCACACCGGCCGAGCCCTTGGACGTGAGTAGAAATACGCCGAGCAGAATCATCTGATCCATGAAGGTCAGCGGCGTGTTGGTCGCCTGGGCAATGAAAATCGCCGCCATGGTCAGGTAGATGCAGGTGCCGTCTGCGTTGAAGGTGTAGCCCGTCGGCAGGACCATGCCGACCACTGATTTCTTGCAGCCGAGCTTTTCCAGTTTGACCATCATTCGCGGCAGCACCGCTTCGGTCGAGCAGGTGCCCAGGGTGATCAGGATTTCATCCTTGAAGTAGCGCAGAAACTGCATCAACGGCATGCCCGACCATCGCGCCACCGCTCCCAGCACCACAACAATGAAAATCAACGTCGTGATATACAGCGCGACCAGCAACTGCCCCAGCGACAGCAAAGTGCCGATCCCATATTTGCCGATGGTGAACGCCATGCCAGCTCCGGCACCCAGCGGCGCCAGGCGCATGACCATCGCCACGATCTTGAACAGGCCTTGCAGGAACAGATCGATGGTGTTGATCAGCGGCTTGCTGGTTTCGCCCATTTGCACCAAGGCGACGCCCATCAGCACCGACAACAGAATCACCTGCAGCATGACGCCGTTGGAGAAGGCGCCGAGGAAAGTATGCGGAATGATATTGAGGAAGAAATCGACAGTACCGCCCTGCTCGCTCGCCGCCTGGCTGTATTTGTTGACAGCACTGCCATCGAGGGTGCCGGCGTTGATGTTCATGCCGGCGCCGGGCTTGACCACGTTGACTACGATCAGGCCGACCACCAGAGCGATGGTGGAAAGAATCTCGAAGTAGATCAGCGCTTTCACACCGATGCGACCGACCTCCTTGATACTGCCCATCTTGGCGATACCGACCACCACCGTGCCGAAAATGATCGGCGCCAGGAGCATTTTGATCAGCTTGATGAAACCGTCGGCGAACGGCTGCAGCTTGGCGCCGATGTCCGGCACGAAGTAACCGATGGCAGCACCAATGACGATGCCGATCAGCACCTGCACATAGAGCTGGCTGTACCAGCGCGATTTTGAAGTTTCCACGGAAGCACCTCATTTTATTGTTGTGGTGGGCATGTGGCTTTGGCGTCGAGGATGACGCCTGAAAGTGCGGCCTCGGCAAACGAGGCCGCAGATGAAACTGAATCAGCCCTCGCCCAATTCACGCATGACGGCATACAGCGCAGACTTGGCTTCGAAGCCGACACCCGGGATCTCCGGCAGCCCGACATAGCCGTTCTCCACGCGGATACCGTCGGCAAAACCACCGAATGGCTGGAACACGTCCGGGTACGATTCGTTGCCGCCCAAGTGCAGACCGGCGGCGATGTTCAGCGACATCTGGTGACCACCATGCGGCACGACGCGACGCGACGACCAACCCAGCTCTTCCATCACTTTCAGGGTGCGCATGTACTCGACGAGCCCGTAGGACAGCGCGCAGTCGAATTGCAGGTAATCGCGGTCAGGGCGCATGCCGCCGTGGCGCAACAGGTTGCGGGCATCCTGGTGAGAGAACAGGTTTTCGCCGGTGGCCATCGGCAGTTCGTAGTGATTGGCCAGCTCAGCCTGGAGCGCGTAATCCAGCGGGTCGCCGACTTCTTCGTACCAGAACAGGTTGTACTTCTTGATCGCTTCGGCATACGCGATACCGGTCTGCAGATCGAAGCGGCCGTTGGCGTCGACCGCCAGGCGCTGGCCGTCGCCCACCACCTCCAAGACCGCTTCGATGCGGCGGATATCTTCGTCCAGCGGCACCGCGCCGATCTTCATCTTGACCACGTCGTAGCCACGATCCAGATAGCCCTGCATTTCGGCCTTGAGTTTGCTCTGGTCCTTGCCCGGGTAGTAATAGCCACCGGCCGCATACACCCAGACCTTGTCATCGGCCACACCGTTGCGATAACGATCGGCGAGCAGGCGATACAGCGGCTTGCCTTCGATCTTCGCCACCGCGTCCCACACCGCCATGTCGATGGTGCCGACCGCTACCGAACGCTCGCCATGCCCACCGGGTTTTTCGTTGGTCATCAGGGTTTTCCAGATGGCGAACGGATCGAGGTTATTGTTCTCATGATCGATCAGGGTTTCCGGGTCGGCTTCGGTGATCCGCGCCAGAAAGCGATCGCGCATCAACGCGCCCTGACCGTAGCGACCATTGGAGTTGAAGCCGTAACCGATGACCGGTTTACCGTCGCGAATCACGTCGGTTACAACGGCGACGACCGAGCAGGTCATCTTCGAAAAGTCGATGTAGGCATTGGCGATCGGGGAAGCGATGGAGACGGTTTTTTCACGGATATCGACGATACGCATGACGGGTTCCTCTTGTTGTGGTGGCCCAACGTTATGCTTTGCGACGACACCCGCCCAATGCTATTAATGCCGCGCCCTATGCACAGGAGGCATTGCCCTTGGAACTGGTTTGGCTTGAGGATTTTTCCGCGCTGGCCGAGTACGGCAGCTTTGTCCGGGCCGCTGAAGCGCGCCATGTGACGCAGCCGGCGTTCAGTCGCCGAGTGCGTTCGCTGGAGAACTGGATGGGCGTAGAACTGTTCGTGCGCACCCCGCAAGGCGCGACATTGACCGAAGCCGGCAGGCAGATTTTGCCCAGTGCCCAGGAAGCGGCCAGACGCCTGTACCGCATGCGTTCCGAAGCACAGGAAGTGGCGGGCATGGCGGCAAAAACCTTGCAGTTCGCGGCCACTCATTCGCTGTCATTCACCTTCTTCCCGCGCTGGTTGCGCAGTGCCGAAAGGGGTGCGCCGATCGATGCGGTTCGCCTGCATTCCGACAGCATGGCCGTGTGTGAACAGATGCTGATTCATGGCCAGGTGCAGTTCCTGCTGTGCCATCGCCACCCTGACGTACCGCCGTTGCTGGCACCTGATCAGTTCATTGGCAAAAAGGTCGGCGAGGATGTGCTCATGCCGCTGGCGAGCGCTTCGGCGCAATTCGGCACTTCGCCCGAAACCCTGCCATATCTGGCCTACACCCACGAATCGGGCCTGGGCCGAATCGTCGCCCACAGGCTGCACGGCAAAGCCGATTATCTGCACTTGAAACCGCTGTTCAGCAGCCATCTGGCCGCAGTACTGATGTCGATGGCGCTGGAAAGCAAAGGCGTCGCCTGGCTGCCGAAAAGCCTGACCGAACAGGAAATGGCCGATGGACGTCTGGTCAGGGCACTGGATGAAAGCTGGGACATTCCATTGGAAATTCATCTGACTCGCCCTACGGCTCCGATCAGTCATTCGGCGGAGGAATTCTGGGCGAAGCTGGGGGATTGATCCGACCGGGCTGAAGCGCGATGGCGGTGCACAGGCGTGACGAGCGCAGGCGAAATGTTGTGTCTGGGTACGACTTGATTACGGCGGCGCGGCAACCCCTCACCCCAGCCCTCTCCCGAGGGAGAGGGAGCCGATATGGGTGCTGTTAAAATCCTGCGTTCGGCTCGGTTGCAAAGGGTCGGCGTGTTTCGGTCATTTATTGT
>NZ_JARVSP010000018.1:0-99528 GCF_030209115.1 Pseudomonas sp. FR229a
GGTTGGTCAGGGTCGCGGTGTAAGTGATCTGGCCGCCTTCGACGATGTTGTTGGTGGCGGTCAGGGTCAGGCCGGTGTTGTCGACTGAGTCGGTGATCGTAGTGACTGCTGGCGTGTTGCTTGGCAACAGATTCTCGAAGTTGCCGCCGGTTGCACCAGTGATCGTGGTGCTGACGGTGCTGCCATTGTTGTACACGTCATTGGCCGCTGTCGGCACGTTGACGGTGCCGACGGTTTCGCCAGCAGCAATGGTGATGGTCGAGCCGTTCGACAGGGTGACGGTCACCGGGGTTTGCGCCGGGTTGGTCAGGGTCGCGGTGTAAGTGATCTGGCTGCCTTCAACGATGTTGTTGGTCGCGGTCAGGGTCAGGCCAGTGTTGTTTACCGAGTCGGTGATGGTGGTCACGGCTGGCGTCGGGTTCGGCACCAGGTTTTCGAAGTTGCCACCGGTAGCCCCGGTGATCGTCGTCGTAACGGTACTGCCGTTGTTATAGACGTCGTTAGGCGGGGTCGGCACGTTGACGGTGCCGGTAGTCTGGCCAGCGCCGATGGTGATAGTCGAACCGTTCGACAGGGTGACGGTAACCGGCGTCTGCGCCGGGTTGGTCAATGTCGCGGTGTAAGTGATCTGCCCACCTTCGGTGACGCTCGAGCCAGTCGTCAAGGTCACGGTAGTGGTGTCGACGGTGTCGGTGACTTGCGTGGTCGCCGGGACGGTCGGCGGGGTTACGGTGATGCCGTTGCCGCCGCTGGTGCCGGTGACGGTCACGTCGATCTGGGTCGGGTCGTTATAGACCGTGTCGTTCGGTGCCATCGGCACGTTGACAGTGCCGGTGGTGGCGCCGGCCGGAATGACGATCACCGCACCATTGGACAAGGTGATGGTCAGGTCGGTCAGCGGTGCCTGGGTCAGGGTCGCGGTGTACACCAGCACGCCGCCGGCTTCGGTGATGGTCGGCGTGGCGCTGAGGCTCAGGGTCGAATCGCGCAGCGCATTGGTGGTGGTGTCGGTGGTCAGGCCGCCCGTGGTGTCCTGCGCGACTTGCCCGGCAGCGTTGATGCCCGCCGTTGGGAAGCCAATGGTCGGATCGACGCGGCCAGCAGTGGCGTCGAGCATGACGAAGCTGTGGCCGCCACCGGCAGCACCACCGGTGCCCGCGGCGGTCGGGCCGGCCGCGGTGGATTCAAGCGCAGTGGTCGGGTCGACACCGGCGGCGATGGCTTGCTGCAGTTCTTCAACAGAAGGTGCCGCCTGCGCGGTGGCTTCGGCCAGGTCAGTGCTGGAGTCAGGCGCGCTGGCGCTCCACTGGGTGTCGCGGCCCAGATCGAGCGTGCGGCCATCGGCCAGTTCCAGCGACACTGCGCCGGACAGACCGGTATCGATCTGATCGCCGACATACAGGCGATCGCCTTCAACGAGTACGCGACGCACGCCCTCTGGGGACACCACGAAAACCTGACCGACAATGCTTTTGACGACGGCAACAACACTGCTCATTGAAGACTCTCCGGGTGTCACATTCAGTTGACTTCCATGGACCTGACGGGCGTCGGCGCCACTTCAGTCTGGACGTACTTTCTATAAATGGATAACTTATTGACGCTGTATTTCCGTCAATTATCTGGCTATAAATTATCGCGATTAACTTTATGCCAAACTATTGACCTTCTGGGAGCCATCCTAAACAATCGCCCCACTAATGTCACATTGATATTTCCGCGGCGACCTGTCCTTCAGCGTGTCATCCAGTTCCTCTTTTGAACTTTCCGACATACGGTCATTCGGGTTGCCATCATCCGACGCAGCGCCACGTTTTTGCTGTGATTCAAGACAAGAAGTTCCGGGAAAATTCCAACCATGCGTTCGCTTTTGCTCCTTGCTGCTCCCTTCGCTCTCGCCGCCTCTTTTGTACAAGCACAATCCTTACCAGAAGCCATGCAACAGGCGCTGGATGTCCATCCGGAGATTCAGGCGGGGGTCAACAGTCGATTGGCGGCGGATTATCAATTAAAGGCGGCGAAAGGGGGATACCTGCCCAAGGTCGATCTGCTGGGCGGTTATGGCCGGGAAGGCACTGACAGCGTGACGACCCGAGCGAACGGTGGCGGCAATCACTGGGAGACGTTGAACCGCAGCGAGTCAAGTTTACGTCTCTCGCAAATGGTTTTTGACGGTTTCGCGACCTCCAACGAAGTCGCGCGTCAACAAGCCAACGTCAGCTCCCGTGCTTATTCCCTGCTCGGCACTTCCGAGCGCACCGCACTCACCGTCGCCCAAGTCTATCTGGACGTGCTGACTCGCCGCGAATTCGTCCGTCTGGCCGAGGAGAACCTCAAGAGCCACCAGCGCATCTACGACCAGATCCAGTTGCGCACCCAGCGCGGCGTCGGCAGCGGTGCCGATCTGGATCAGGCCGAAGCACGCATGGCCCAGGCCCGCAACAACCTGATCACCGAACAGACCAACCTGGCCGATGCGGAAACCAACTTCCTCAGCGCCGTCGGCCAGATGCCAGACCAGCTCGAGCGGCCGGCGCCGTTCATGGCGATGATGCCGGCCAACCTCAACGAAGCCCGCGCGCAGATGCTGGAAAACAGCCCGATCCTGCGCTCCGCCGAGTCGGACATCGCCGCTGCCGAAAAGCAGTTCGCCACCGCGAAATCGACCTTCTACCCGCGCTTCGACGCCGAACTGGGGCGCACCGCGGATAACGATCTCGACGGCCAGAACGGCCACAACAACGAATGGCAGGCCATGCTGCGCATGCGCTTCAACCTGTATTCCGGCGGCAGCAACAAAGCTGATCTGGAATCCAAGTCGTACCTGGCCAACCAGGCGCTGGACATCCGCAATAACGCCCTGCGCCAGTTGAACGAAGAGCTTGGCCTGGCCTGGAATGCGCTGAACAACGCCAACGCCCAGGTGCCGATCGCCCAGCAGTACGTCGACCACAGCACTTCGGTGCGTACCGCCTACCAGCGTCAATTCAGCCTCGGCGAGCGCACCCTGCTGGACTTGCTCGACAGCGAAAACGAGTTGTTCACCGCCTCGCGGCGTCTGGCAGAAATCAAGAACATTCAGTTATTTACTCAGTACCGAATCAAGGCGACCATGGGCCAATTGCTCAAAAGCCAGGGAGTGGTCGCGCCGTTGGCATCCGTTGTGCAGAACGACGTGAAGCCCAAGGTCCAGCTGCCTGGGATGAACTGAGTTATCCCTTTCAACTGCTAAAGAGTGTCGAGCGTGGAATCAGAAGTCAGTCGAGTTCAACTCAGCCATGATCCACGCGCGTTGCATGACGATCCGTTGCTGGATGGTCTGCTCGCCCTGTGCATGCTGCACCAGAAGCCTGCCAGCGCAGCGATGCTGACCACCGGCCTGCCGCTGCCCAAACAACGTTTGAGTGTCGAGTTGCTGCCCCGCGCAGCGGCTCGCGCCGGCCTGCAGGGGCGGGTGCTGCAGCGCAAGCTCGAAGAGATTCCGGCGATCGCCATGCCCGCGCTGTTGCTGCTCAAGGATGGCCGCAGTGCCGTCCTGCTCGGCTGGCAGGGCGAAAACGATGCGCGGGTGCTGCTCAGCGAAAGCGATGGCGGTGAATCGGTGGTCAGCCGCGAACTGCTGACCGACGATTACACCGGCAAAGTGTTCTTCGCCCAGCCGCAGCACAAATTCGACGTCAACCACGGCACGCTGATCCCGCGGGCACGCTCGTGGTTTCGCGACACCCTCAAGCGTTCGCGCTGGCTCTACGCCGATGCGATCGCCGCGAGTTTCCTGATCAACATCATCGCCATGGCCGCGCCGCTGTTCGTGATGAACGTCTACGACCGCGTGGTGCCGAACCAGGCCGAAGCCACCCTCTGGGTGCTGGCGCTGGGTATCACCGGCGCTTACATCTTCGATCTGATCCTCAAGAGCCTGCGCAGTCTGTGCCTGGATCTGGCCGGGAAGAAAACCGACCTGATCATCTCCGCCACGCTGTTCGAACGGATCGTCGGCATGGCGATGAAATACCGCCCGGCGCGGGTCGGCAGTTTTGCCCAGAACATCCACGAGTTTCAGAGCCTGCGCGACTTCCTCGCCTCGCTGACCCTGACCAGCCTGATCGATCTGCCGTTCACCATCCTGATTTTCATCGTCATCGCCATTCTCGGCGGGCATCTGGTGTGGATTCCGGTGCTGGCATTCCCGATTGCCCTGCTGATCGGCTACGCCTTGCAGAAGCCGCTGATCGCGACCATGGAGCGCACCATGGCGCTGGGCGCCGAGCGCCAGTCGAGCCTGATCGAAACCCTCGCCGGCCTCGACGCGGTCAAAGTCAACAACGCCGAAAGCGAGCGCCAGTATCAGTGGGAGCAGACCATCGGCACCCTCAGCCGTCTTGAGCTGCGAGTGAAAATGCTCTCCGGTCTGGCGATGAACATCACCTTGCTGATCCAGCAACTGGCCGGGGTGATCATGATCGTATTCGGCGTTTACCAGATCATCGCCGGTAACCTGAGCATGGGCGGGCTGATTGCCTGCTACATGCTCAGTGGCCGCGCGCTGAGCCCACTGGCGTCGCTGTCCGGTCTGCTCACGCGCTATCAGCAGGCGCGGGTGACCATGACCTCCGTCGACCAGATGATGGAGCTGCCGCAGGAGCGCAATTTCGAAGAGCGTCCGCTGAGCCGCAAGGTTCTGCAGGGTGCGATCGAATGCCGTCAGCTCAGCTTCACCTACCCGGATCAACAGAACCCGGCGCTGAAGAACATTAACCTGGTGATCCGTCCCGGCGAGAAGATCGGCATCATCGGCCGCAGCGGCTCGGGCAAAAGTTCGCTGGCCAAATTGCTGGTCGGTCTGTACCAACCGGACGACGGTGCGTTGCTGGTCGACGGGGTGGACATCCGCCAGATCGACGTCAGCGAACTACGCTACAACATCGGTTACGTGCCACAGGACATTCAACTGCTGTCCGGCACCCTGCGCGACAACCTGGTGTCCGGCGCGCGTTACGTCGAAGACGAGCTTGTCCTGCAGGCGGCCGAACTGGCCGGCGTCCACGAATTCGCCCGTCTGCACCCGCAGGGCTATGAGCTGCAAGTCGGCGAACGCGGACAGAACCTCTCTGGCGGCCAGCGGCAGAACGTCGCCCTGGCCCGTGCGCTGTTGCTCAATCCGCCGATTCTGCTCATGGATGAGCCGACCAGTGCGATGGACAACACCGGCGAAGAACGCCTCAAGCAACGCCTCGCGGCGGTGGTCGAAAACAAGACCGTGGTGCTGGTCACGCACCGGGCATCGCTGTTGTCGCTGGTCGATCGCCTGCTGGTGATCGATCGCGGGCAGATTCTCGCCGACGGCCCGAAAGCCGCCGTGATGGAAGCGTTGAAGAAGGGGCAGATCAGTGTTGCTTAAGTCCGGTGTCAAGGAGTCGATCCGTCGCTACTTCAAGGGCTCTGCCTCGCTGCAGGGCCAGCCGCTGCCTGAGGTCAACAAAGCGCTGATCGAAGACGCCCCGCGCGTCGTGCGCCTGACCATCTGGGCGATTATCGGTTTCTTTGTATTCCTGATGCTCTGGGCCAACTTCGCGGTGATCGATGAAGTGACCAAGGGCGACGGCAAGGCAATTCCCTCGTCGAAAATCCAGAAAATCCAGAACCTGGAGGGGGGGATCGTCTCCGAACTGTTCGTCAAGGAAGGCCAGATCGTCGAGGCCGGCGCGCCGCTGATTCGTCTCGACGACACGCGGTTTGCCTCTAACGTCGGCGAAACCGAGGCCGATCGCCTGTCGATGCTGCTGCGGGTCGAGCGTCTGAGCGCGGAAGTCGATGATCGTCCGCTGAATTTCCCCGAAGACGTGCTCAAAGCGGTGCCGGGCCAGGCGAAAAGCGAAGAGTCGCTGTACATCAGCCGGCGTCAGCAACTGCACGATGAAATCGGCGGCCTGCAGGAGCAGCTGATCCAGCGTCAGCAAGAGCTGCGGGAGTTCAGCTCCAAGCAAGCGCAGTACCGTCAGCAGCTCGGCTTGCAGCGTCAGGAAATCAATATGTCCGAGCCGCTGGTGGCGCAGGGCGCGGTTTCGCCGGTAGAAGTGCTGCGCCTCAAGCGTGCCGAAGTGGAGACCCGTGGCCAGCTCGACGCGACCACGCTGGCCATCCCGCGCGCGGAATCGGCGATCAAGGAAGTGCAGCGCAAGATCGACGAAACCCGCGGCAAATTCCGCAGCGAAGCGCTGACTCAGCTCAACGAAGCGCGCACCGATCTGAACAAGGCCCAGGCCACCGGCAAGGCGCTGGAGGACCGCGTCAGCCGTACGCTGGTCACCTCGCCGGTGCGCGGTATCGTCAACAAGTTGCTGGTCAACACCATCGGCGGCGTGATCCAGCCGGGCAGCGACATGGTCGAAATCGTGCCGCTGGATGACACCCTGCTGGTCGAAGCCAAGATCCGTCCGCAGGACATCGCGTTCCTGCATCCGGGGCAGGAAGCGATCGTCAAATTCACCGCCTATGACTACACCATTTACGGCGGGCTGAAGGCACAACTCGAGCAGATTGGCGCCGACACCATCACCGACGAAGACAAGAAAACCACCTATTACGTGATCAAGGTGCGCACCGAGCGCAGTCATCTGGGCACGGACGACAAGCCGCTGTTGATCATTCCGGGGATGGTTGCTTCGGTGGATATCATCACGGGCAAGAAATCGGTGTTGAGCTATTTGCTGAAGCCGATCATTCGGGCGCGAGCCGAGGCGTTGCACGAGCGTTGATCTCCAGTGGCCTCGCTGGCCTCATCGCGAGCAGGCTCACTCCTACAGTTGATTGCATTTCTTCAGATGGAATGCGATCCCTGTAGGAGTGAGCCTGCTCGCGATAGCGTTAGCCCAAGCGCCGCATCTCTGTCGGGAAGTGACAAAAATCGTCACTCCACGCCCTTACCCTTCGTCATATCGTTATTCATTAACGGTATTTAATTTCCAATTCTTATAGCTATAAAGTCTCCCACCTGCGTACCTGCCGACCAATCGGCGCGCCGCACGACCTGAACCGACACGCAATCCAGCGTGAGTGTCTGATCGACGTGCGCGTCCGTGAGCGCGCCGTGCGTGGGAGATGATTGATGTCCGCCGCTACTGCCACCGAAAGCGCCGCAACTGCCGCGCCACAAGTTTTCGAAATTCGTCCATTCAGCGGTGCCGTCGGCGCCGAGATCGTTGGCCTCGACCTCAGCCGAGCGGTCAATGATCAGGACTTCGCGCGCATTCACCGCGCGCACCTGGATCACCACGTCGTGGTCTTTCGCGATCAGCAGATCACCCCGCAACAGCAAATCGATTTCAGCCGTCGCTTCGGCGTGTTGCAGATCCACGTGCTCAAGCAGTTCCTGCTGGCCAATCACCCGGAAATTCTCATCGTTTCCAACATCATCGAGAACGGCCAGAACATCGGTCTCGGTGACGCCGGCAAGTTCTGGCATTCCGATCTTTCCTATAAAGAGCTGCCAAGTCTCGGCTCGATGCTGCACGCCCAAGAGCTGCCCTCCGAGGGCGGCGACACGCTGTTTGCCGACATGCACAAAGCCTGGGACAACCTGCCCGCTGCGTTGCGCAACGCGGTCGAAGGGCGTTCCGCCGCGCATTCCTACACCGCGCGCTACAGCGAAACCAAATTCGAAGGCAACTGGCGCCCGACCCTGACCCCGGAACAACTGGCCCAAGTCGCTGAAGTGGTGCACCCGGTAGTGCGCACTCATCCGGAAAACGGTCGCAAGGCGCTGTTCGTCAGCGAAGGCTTCACCACGCGCATCGTCGGTTTGCCGGAAGACGAAAGTCGCCAGCTGCTCGCCGAACTCTTCGCCCACAGCGTGCTGCCGCAAAACATCTACCGCCATCAGTGGGAACCCCACGATCTGGTGTTCTGGGACAACCGTTCGCTGATCCACCTCGCCGCCGGATGCCCTGCGCATCTGCGCCGCAAGCTGTATCGCACGACCATCCAGGGCGACGCGCCTTTCTGATTTGCCGGAGATCGACCATGAACGCCCCTTTGCCAGGCCACGCGGCCAGCAACCCGATCGCCCACAGCGAAGCGTTGTTGGCCGTCGATCACGTCAGCCTCGAATACCGCACGCCGCAACGCGTGGTGCGCGCCACTCACCAGGTCAGTTTCGCCGTCGATCCGGCGGATCGTTTTGTCCTGCTCGGCCCGTCGGGCTGTGGCAAATCCACCCTGCTCAAAGCGGTCGCCGGGTTCATCCAGCCCTGCGAAGGCGAGATCCGCCTGCAAGGTCAGCGCGTCGATGCACCGGGGCCGGATCGCATTGTGGTGTTCCAGGAATTCGACCAGTTGCCGCCGTGGAAAACCGTGAAGCAGAACGTGATGTTCCCGTTGCTGGCCTCGCGCACCTCGAACAAGAAGGACGCGGAAGAACGCGCGCTGCACTATCTGGAAAAGGTCGGCCTGGCGGCGTTCGCCGACGCCTATCCGCACACCTTGTCCGGCGGCATGAAAGCGCGGGTGGCGATCGCCCGGGCGTTGGCCATGCAGCCGAAAATCCTCTTGATGGATGAACCCTTCGCTGCACTCGATGCGCTGACCCGCCGCAAGATGCAGGAGGAATTGCTGCTGCTCTGGGAAGAGGTGCGCTTCACCCTGTTGTTCGTCACCCACTCGATCGAAGAGGCGTTGGTGGTGGGCAATCGCATCCTGTTGCTGTCGCCGCATCCGGGGCGGGTGCGCGCCGAAGTGCACAGCCATCAATACAATCTGCACAGCCTCGGTGGCGTGGCGTTTCAGGAATCGGCGCGGCGCATTCATCGTCTGCTGTTCGATGAAGGCCAGGCGCCGGAGACCGAACGTGAGCATGACTTCAACGACATTCGCATCGCCTATTGAGCGGCCAGGAGGACTACCCGATGAGCCATTCATCATCCATGCGTGAAGAATTCGAAACCGTGCTCGAGCCGCTGACCGCAGTGCCGGTCGAGCGCGAATTGCCGCTCGGCACGCGCCTGTGGCAACAGGGCTGGCTGCGCAAAAGCCTGATCCTGATCGTGCTGGCGATTATCTGGGAAGTGGTCGCGCGGATTCAGAACAACGACCTGATGCTGCCGAGCTTTTTGCAAACCGCACAGGCCTTGTTTGACGGTGTGCTCAGTGGCGAGCTGCTGGCCAAGGTGTGGATATCTTTGGTGGTGCTGATCAAGGGCTACCTGATCGGCATCGTTCTCGCGTTCGCCCTGACGACATTGGCGGTCTCGACCCAGTTGGGGCGTGATTTGCTCAGTACGATGACCTCGATGTTCAACCCGTTGCCGGCGATTGCCCTGCTGCCGCTGGCGTTGTTGTGGTTCGGGTTGGGGCAGAACAGCCTGATCTTCGTGCTGGTGCATTCGGTGTTGTGGGCGCTGGCGCTGAACACTTATGCCGGATTTCTCGGCGTCTCCGAGACGCTGCGCATGGCCGGGCGCAATTATGGTTTGAAGGGCTTGCGCCTGGTCTTGTTCATCCTGATCCCGGCGGCGCTGCCGTCGATTCTCGCGGGTCTGAAAATTGGCTGGGCGTTCGCCTGGCGCACGTTGATTGCCGCCGAACTGGTGTTTGGCGCCACCAGTGGCAAGGGCGGGCTGGGCTGGTACATCTTTCAGAATCGCAATGAGCTGTACACCGACAAGGTGTTTGCCGGGTTGGCGGTGGTGATCCTGATTGGCTTGCTGGTGGAAAACCTGGTGTTCGATACCCTCGAGCGTGTGACCGTCAAGCGGTGGGGTATGCAACGTTAACAATGGTATGCCGGCTGGCCCAATCGCGAGCAGGCTCACTCCTACATTTGAAATGCGTTCCCCTGTAGGAGTGAGCCTGCTCGCGATAGCTTTTTCAAAGGCTCCGCCACTCTTGAGTATGTTTGCTAGCATTGCGCACAGATCAATCCAGATCAGCCAAGAGTGCTCAGCATGCAACTCCCGGATATGAACCTTCTGGTCGCCCTCGATGCCTTGCTCGACGAGGGCAGTGTGGTCGGCGCGGCGCGGCGGATGAACCTCAGCCCGGCGGCCATGAGCCGCACGCTGACGCGGATCCGCGAAGCCATCGGCGATCCGATTCTGGTCCGCGCCGGGCGCGGTCTGGTGCCGACACCCAAAGCTCTTGAGCTGCGCGAACAGGTACGCGACGTGGTCGAGCAGGCGGCGCTGCTGTTCCGCTCCGCCGACAGCGTCGAGCTGGGCACCTTGCGCCGGCGTTTCAGCATCCGTGCCAATGATTTCTTCGTCGGCGTCTACGGCGGCAAGCTGTTCGACACCCTCGACCAGCTCGCCCCGCATTGCGAATTGCGCTTCGTCCCGGAAGGTGACGGCGACGATGAGGCGCTGCGCGAAGGGCGCATCGATCTGAGCGTCAGCAATACCCGTCCGCTCACGCCGGAAGTGAAAGTGCAGAACCTGTTCTCCACCCATTTCGTCGGCCTGGTGCGCGAGAACCATCCGTTGCTCGATGGCGAAATCACTGCCGAACGCTACGCCGGGTTTTCCCACATCAGCATGTCGCGCCGGGGCATTGCTCGCGGCCCGATCGATACGGCGCTGAACGCGCTGGGGCTGGAGCGCCGGGTGGCGGTCATCGCGCCGAGTTTTCATGCGGCGATGTTTGCCTTGCCTGACTCCGACCTGATCCTGCCGGTGCCCAAAGAGGCCCTGCTCAGCGTACGGCGGCTGGGGCTGAAACTGCGCTCGTTCGACCTGCCGATTCCGCTGCCCATGCTGATGCTGACCCAGGCCTGGCACCCGCGCTTCGACAAGGACCCGGCCCACCGCTGGCTGCGCGAAACCCTCAAGACCTGCTGCGATGAAACGTGGCTGGCCGCACAGCCATAATCCCGAATTGCGCACAAATCCCCTGTAGGAGTGAGCCTGCTCGCGATAGCGTTGTGTCAGTCTCCAAACATGGCGACTGGTGCGCCGCCATCGCGAGCAGGCTCACTCCTACAGGGGATAATCGTTGTGTTTGATGCACTTATAACCTGCCAATAAGTCAATTTTCGTCAGCATCAAGCCCCACTAAAATGCTCCGGTATTTTCACCCCCGGAGTTTTCATTCATGACATCCCTGACGGTCACGGCGCCCCTTGCCGCGGCCAGCCCGGCGACGGCGGCTGCGCCACCGGTGTTCGGGGCGCGGATCATCATTGGTCTGGTCGGCGTGCTGTTGGCCGTGCTGGTCTCGGGCCTCAACGAGATGGTCACCAAAGTCGCACTCGCCGATATTCGCGGCGCGCTGCACATCGGTTACGACGAAGGCACCTGGCTGGTCGCCAGTTACACCGCCACGTCGGTCGCGGCCATGGCCTTTGCGCCGTGGTGCTCGGTGACCTTCTCGCTGCGCCGTTTCACCCTCTGCGCCATCGGCCTGTTTACCCTGCTTGGCGTGCTGTGCCCGTTCGCCCCGAATTACGAAAGTCTGTTGTTGATGCGCATCCTTCAGGGCCTGGCCGGCGGCGCGCTGCCGCCGATGCTGATGACCGTCGCGCTGCGCTTTCTCCCCGCCAACATCAAACTCTACGGGCTGGCCGGCTACGCCTTGACCGCGACGTTCGGTCCGGGACTCGGCACGCCGCTGGCCGGCCTGTGGACCGAACACGTCGGCTGGCAATGGACCTTCTGGCAGATCATCGTGCCGTGCCTGATCGCCATGGCTGCCGTGGCCTACGGCTTGCCGCAGGATCCGCTGCGGCTGGAGCGGCTCAAGTCATTCAACTGGAAAGGCTTGCTGCTGGGCTTTCCAGCGATCTGCATGCTGGTAATCGGCCTGTTGCAGGGCAATCGGCTGGCCTGGTTCGAATCAAATTTGATCTGCGCCTTGCTCGGTGCCGGTTCGCTGCTGCTGGTGGCTTTTCTGATCAATGAATGGTCGCAGCCGATTCCGTTTTTCAAGCTGCAGATGCTCGGCATCCGCAACCTGATGTTCGCGTTGATCACCCTCGCTGGCGTGCTGATCGTGCTGTTGGCGGTGGTGCTGATTCCGTCGAGTTATCTGGCGCAGGTGCAGGGTTATCGTCCGGCGCAAACCGCGCCGATCATGCTCATCGCCGCGTTGCCGCAGTTGATCGCGCTGCCGCTGGTGGCGGCGCTGTGCAATTTACGCTGGGTCGATTGCCGCTGGGTGCTTGGCATTGGTCTTGGCATGCTCGCGCTGTCCTGCCTGGGCGGTTCGCACCTGACGTCGCAGTGGATCCGCGACGATTTCTACGTCCTGCAATGGCTGCAGATTTTCGGCCAGCCGATGGCGGTGTTGCCGCTGCTGATGTTGTCGACCGGCAGTATCTCGCCGATGGAAGGGCCTTTCGCGTCAGCGTGGTTCAACACCGTCAAGGGGCTGGCAGCAGTGGTTGCTACCGGCGTGATCGAAGCGCTGACCACCTCGCGCCTGCATTTCCATTCGACCATGTTGGTCGACAGCCTCGGCAATTCGCCGCTGGCCGATCACAGCGATCCGGGCCTCGCTCACCGCCTGCACGAGCAGGCGGTGGTGCTGACTTCGTCCGACCTCTACGTGTGCATGGCTGGCGTCGCCGTGGCGTTGATCCTGCTGATTTTCTGGCTGCCGACGCGGATTTATCCACCGCGCGCGCCGACCTGATCGCTGCACTGAAACTGAAGGTTTTTTTATGACTCAATCCAAGCAAAAACTCGCGGTAGCCGTGGCTGCCGCATTGGCGGTGGGCGTGCTGGTGTACCTGGCGATGCCAGGACTGTTCGGAAACCGCACCGAGCAAACCACCAACGACGCGTTCGTCTCCGCCGACTACACGCTGGTGGTGCCGCGCGTGGCCGGCTTCATCAAACAGGTGCTGGTCGAAGACAACCAACAGGTCAAGGCCGGGCAGTTGCTGGCGTTGATCGATGACCGCGATTTGCGCGCCGCAGCGGAAGCGGCGGATGCGCAAACCCTGGTCGCGCGGGCGCAGTTGCAGAACGCCAACGCGACCCTGGAACGGCAGGCTTCGCTGATTGCTCAGGCGCAGGCTGCAGTGGTCTCGGCCAAAGCGCAAATGGCTTTCGCGCAGCAGGAACTGAACCGCTACAACCACCTCGCCGGGGTCGGCGCCGGCACCGTGCAGAACGCGCAACAGGCACGCACGCGCATCGATCAGGCCTCGGCACGCCTCGACACCGCGACGGCGAAGCTGGCGGCCGAACGCAAGCAGGTCGAAATCCTCACTGCCCAGCGCAACGCCGCCGAAGGCACTCTGAAACATGCGCAGGCGGCGCTGGAGATCGCCAGTTTCAACCTGTCCTATACGCGCATCACCGCGCCGCAGGACGGCATGATCGGCGAGCGTGCAGTGCGTGTCGGCGCCTACGTCACGCCGGGCAGCAAACTGCTGGCGGTGGTGCCGTTGCAGCAGGCGTATGTGGTTGCCAATTTTCAGGAAACCCAATTGACCGACGTGCAGCCGGGGCAGGATGTGCAGGTACGGGTCGACAGCCTGGGCGGCGAAGCGCTGAGCGGTCGCGTTGAGAGCATCGCCCCGGCGACCGGTGTGACCTTCGCGGCGGTGAAACCGGATAACGCGACGGGCAATTTCACCAAAGTGGTGCAGCGGATTCCGGTGAAGATCATGCTGGAGCCGGGCCAGCCATTGGCCGAGCGCTTGCGGGTGGGGATGTCGGTCGAGGCGAGTATTGAAACCGCCAGCTCAAAAGCATCCAAGCGTGAGGTGACGCAGCGATGATCGGTGTTGAATCGGCTGCCGCCTTCGCGAGCAGGCTCGCTCCCACATTTTGTAATGCGTTCCCCCTGTGGGAGCGAGCCTGCTCGCGAAAACGCCAGTTCCAGCAACTCACCCTGAGTACCTTGCTTGCAGTCAGCCTCGGCGCTTGTACCGTCGGCCCGGACTTCCAGAAACCCGCAGCCACTCAACCCGCCGACTGGGCCAAACCCGCCCAGTCCGCCCCAAGCCAGGCCGTCAACGAACCGCTGAACGAACGCTGGTGGGAAACCTTCCAGGACCCGCAGCTCTCCGCGCTCACTCACCGCGCGCTCAACAGCAACCTCGACCTCAAACTGGCCAGCAGCCGCCTGCAACAAAGTCGCGCCGCGCGCCAGGTGATCACCGCCGAGCGTTATCCGAACAGCGCCGCCACCGGCAGCTACGCACGCAAACGCAACAGCGGCAAGGGTCTGAACGATCCATCGGGGAATAACGGTGATTCGGCCTTCAACCTGTGGGACGCCGGTTTCTCGGCTTCATGGGAGCTGGATTTCTGGGGCCGCGTACGTCGTGAAACCGAGGCCGCGGATGCCAACCTCGAAGTGGCGGAAAACGATCGTCGCGGTGTGCTGCTGACCGTACTGGCCGACACCGCGCAAAACTACATTCAGCTGCGCGGGGTGCAGAACACCCGTGCCGTCACCGAGCAGAACCTCGACGTCGCCCGGCACAGCCTGAAACTTTCGCAGCTGCGTTTGGCCGATGGCGTGGCGACCGATCTCGACGTCGCCGAGGCCGCCGCGCAAGTCGCCGCCATCGAAGCACGACTGCCAGCGCTCGAGCAGCGTCAGGCGCAACTGATCAACGCGATCAGTCTGTTGATGGGCGAACCGCCGCAAGCCCTCGCTCAAACGTTATCCACAGACGCGGCAGTGCCGCAGTCGCCTCTGCAAGTCGCCATCGGCCTGCCGTCTGAATTGGCCGAACGCCGCCCGGATATCCGCCAGGCCGAAGCGCGTCTGCACGCCGCCACCGCCAACATTGGCGTGGCCCAGGGCGATTTCTATCCGCGCATCACCCTGTCCGGCAACCTCGGATCGCAGGCCCTGCAACTCAGCGATTTCGGTTCATGGGGCTCGCGCGCCTTTGGTATCGGCCCGCAATTCAGCTTGCCGCTGTTCGACGGCGGACGTCTGCGCGGCATGCTGCAGCTGCGCGAAGCCCAACAACAGGAAGCGGCCATCGCCTACCAGCAGACCGTTCTGCGCGCCTGGCATGAAATTGACGATCAACTGACCGCGTACAACGCCAGCCAGCGCCGTCGCGACAGCCTCGCCGAAGCCGTGCGCCAGAACCAGATCGCCCTGCGCACCGCGCAGCAGCAGTACGTCGAGGGTGTGGTCGATTTCGTCAACGTCCTCACCGTGCAGAGCGCTTTGCTCGCCACGCAGGAACAATGGGTGGAAAGCTCAACCGGCGTTTCCCTGGCGATGGTCGGCTTGTACAAGGCGCTGGGCGGCGGATGGCAGTCGGTCTATCCGGCAGCGCAGCTGGCCGCAGGCTCGCCGGACGTCGCCAGACCGTGAACCCACAGCGACAGCTATGATCAACTCCACTGCAGCAAACGGCGTGACGCCGGACCTGAGTTCCAGAGGAGTTGCATCATGGAAAATCCGCAGCACAGCCTACCGGCCCTGTTCAAACAACTCGGCCTCCCTCACGACGCGATCAGCATCGATCAGTTCATCGCCAGCCATTCCCCGCTCAAGCCGGATTTGCATCTGGCCGACGCGTTTTTCTGGACGGAAAGTCAGGCGCAGTTTCTGCGCGAGGAGATTCTGGATGATGCGGATTGGGCGGAGGTGGTGGATCAGTTGAATTTGATATTGCGGAAGAAAGCATAAATAGACCAAAATCACGTCCTAATTTGAGGTCCTTATTATGCAAAGTGTTCTTGCCGATATGGCTGTCAGTGTCTCTGAACTAAAGAAAAATCCTACTGCCGTGTTGAACGGTGCACATGGGGGGGCCGTCGCTGTCCTCAACCACAATCGCGTCATGGGTTATATGGTGCCGGCCGAGGTTTACGAAGCGATGATCGAGCGGCTTGATGATCTTGAGCTGGCTGACATCGTTCGTTCGCGCCTCCACGAAACGCCCATTTCGGTAAGCCTGGATGACTTATAAGCTTGAGTTTCTGCCGTCTGCGCACAAAGAGTGGAACAAGCTGGGTCATACGTTGCGGGAGCAGTTTAAAAAGAAGCTGGGTGAGAGGCTGAAGCTTCCCAGAATCCCGGCTGACGCCCTCCACAGCATGCCCGACTGCTACAAAATCAAACTCAAAGCCTCGGGATATCGATTGGTTTACCAAGTCATCGACGAACGAGTCGTGGTTTCCGTGCTAGCGGTTGGCAAGCGCGAACGCAGCAGCGTTTACGATGCTGCCAAGAACCGTTGAACGAGCCCCCCGCTTTATTCAAGTGGCCGATGTTTGTCGATGAGATTCTTGAGTGACCGGGCTGGGCCATCAAAGTGTGGGATCAGTTTGATGTATCGTCTGGCATGAGGCGCAGCATGGAAAAAAATTGCGCGAAAAGGCTCAGATGTAAAAAAAACCTCCTTACTGTAAAAAAAATTTCGTTCTGTCACTCGCATTAGATTTTTTCTACGAAAAATTGCGAATCCAACTTGTGGACGCCTCGGCCAAGCGTGGAGAGATTTGTTTCAAAACTTGACTGAAATTCCCCTCCAATGCGATATTGATAGTTAGCAAACTAACAGTGTCCGTTATCCCGTGTCCGATTCCCTCGACAGTCTCCAGATGAACATCAGCAGCGCCATGGTGGTGGCCGCCCGGCATTGGCGGAAGATCTGCCAGACCACGCTGGTCAATTACGGAATTTCCGAAGCCTGCGCCGTGCCCTTGTTGATGATCGGGCGTTTGGGCGAGGGCGTGCGCCAGGTGCAAGTCGCCCAAGCGGCGGGGATGGAGAGCCCATCGCTGGTGCGCTTGCTCGATCAGCTGTGCCATGCCGGTTACGTCTGCCGCACCGAAGATGCCCAGGATCGTCGCGCCAAGTGCCTGAGCCTGACCGACACCGGTCGCGAGCTGGTGCAGGCGGTGGAGGCCGAGCTGGTGCGCTTGCGGCATGAGGTGCTGGAAGGCATCGAGCGCAGCGATCTGGAAGCTACGCTTCGGGTACTCAGGGCTTTTGAGGCGGCGAGTTCGCCTGTGGTGGTCAATTCTTGAACGGTTTTTTCACTGGCATGCCGCCGGCCCGTGACTGGTTTTACGGGGTGCGTACTTTTGCCGCGTCGATGATTGCGCTGTACATCGCCTTGC
The DNA here is from genome assembly GCF_030209115.1 of Pseudomonas sp. FR229a. NCBI lineage: Bacteria > Pseudomonadati > Pseudomonadota > Gammaproteobacteria > Pseudomonadales > Pseudomonadaceae > Pseudomonas > Pseudomonas sp. FR229a. The sequence goes on from NZ_JARVSP010000018.1 coordinate 17,040, forward strand.
TCATGCAAATGCCGCGTCCGTATTGGGCGATGGCCACGGTGTACATCGTCTCCAGCCCGTTTCTCGGCCCGACCAGTTCCAAGGCTCTATACCGGGCAGCGGGCACTTTTCTCGGCGCGGCGGCGGCAGTGCTGTTCGTGCCGATGTTCGTGCAAAGCCCCTACGTGCTGGTGGTGGTCATTGCCTTGTGGACCGGCATTCTGCTGTTCATGTCCCTGCATTTGCGCACGGCCAACAGCTACGCACTGATGCTGGCCGGCTACACCTTGCCGTTGATTGCCCTGCCGGTGGTGGATAATCCGCTGGCGGTGTGGGATGTGGCCGAGGCGCGTACCGAAGAGATTTTCCTTGGCATCGCCGTTGCTGCGGTGGTCGGTGCGATGTTCTGGCCGCGCCGGCTGGCGCCGGTGTTCAACGATGCGGTAAGCAAGTGGTTCGCCGATGCGACGAGCTACAGCCTGAAGTTTCTCAGTCGCGATGTGCAGCCGGAAGAAGTCACCGCGCTGCGCATGGCCATGGTCGCCAATTTCAACAGCCTTGAATTGATGATCGGCCAGTTGCCCCACGAAGGCGCGCGGCCACAAACCGTGCGCAACACCAAGGAATTGCGCGGGCGCATGATCCATTTGTTGCCGGTGATCGATGCGCTTGAGGATTCGCTATACGCCCTGGAACGGCGCACCCCTGAGCTGGTGGAAAAATTCCAGCCGTTGCTCGCAGCCACCCGTGAATGGCTGAGCCATGCGGATGCCGATCTCGCGCGCTGGCAAGCACTGCGCGATCAGCTCGACGCGTTGCAACCGAGTGCCGAAGCGCTGGAGGAGCGCAAACAGTTGCTGTTCTCCAATGCGATCTACCGCCTCGGTGAATTCGTCGATCTGTGGCAGGACTGCCGCAGCCTGCAGGATGCGATCCTGTGCGAGCGCCAGGACGGCTGGCGCGCCGTTTACCGGCACTGGCGCCTCGGCCGGTTGACGCCGTTCATCGATCGCGGGCTGATGCTGTACTCGGTGGCCTCGACCATTCTGGCGATCATCGTCGCTTCGGTGTTGTGGATCCTGCTGGGCTGGCCGGATGGCGGCAGTGCGGTGATTCTGGCGGCGGTTGCGTGCAGCTTCTTCGCCTCGATGGACGACCCGGCCCCGCAGATTTACCGATTCTTTTTCTGGACCGGGATGTCGGTGCTGTTCGCCAGCCTTTACCTGTTTCTGATTCTGCCCAACCTGCACGATTTCCCCATGCTGGTGCTGGCGTTTGCCGTGCCGTTCATTTGCATCGGCACCCTGACGGTGCAGCCGCGTTTCTACCTCGGCATGCTGCTGACGCTGGTCAATACCTCGTCGTTCATCAGCATTCAGGGTGCCTACGACGCGGACTTTTTTGCCTTCGCCAACTCCAACCTCGCCGGGCCGCTGGGGCTGTTGTTCGCTTTTATCTGGACGCTGGTGGCGCGGCCGTTCGGTGCCGAGCTGGCGGCCAAGCGCCTGACTCGATTCAGTTGGAAAGACATCGTCAGCATGACCGAACCGGCCAGCCTCGCCGAGCATCGGCAACTGGGCGTGCAGTTGCTTGATCGGCTGATGCAGCACCTGCCGCGCCTGGCCCTGACCGGTCAGGACACCGGCATTGCCATGCGCGAAGTGCGCGTCGGTCTGAATATGCTCGATTTGCTTGCCTACACGCCGCGCGTCACTGGCGTGCCAAACGTCTTGTTGCGACAAGTGGTGGCCGAGGTTGGCGAGTATTTCCGCGCCTGCCTCAAAGCCGACGAACGCCTGCCGGCGCCGAGCGGTCTGCTGATGACCCTTGATCGCACCCGCCGTGCGCTGAACGGCGAGGGCGACGATGAAACCCGTCTGCACCTGTTGCACGCCTTGAGTGGTTTGCGTCTGGCCTTGCTGCCCGGCGTCGAATTCGTCTCCAGCGCCGAGCCCGAAGAGCCGCTGCCCGATGGAGCGCCCCTATGATCGGTGATCTGGATATCAGCGGCATTTTCCTGCCGACCCTGCTGGTGCTGATGGGCATTACCTATGTGTTGTTTCTGTTGGTGCATGGCGTGCTGCAGCGCCTGCACTTTTACCGTCTGGTCTGGCACCGGGCATTGTTCAACGTGGCGCTCTACGCCGTGCTGCTGTACGGCGTGGACTCACTCAGTCGATACCTGATGACATGAAAAAACCGTTTCTGACTATCGGTCGCGTGGTCCTGACCCTGCTGATCGTGACTTTTGCCGTTGTCCTCGTCTGGCGCATGGTGATGTATTACATGTTCGCGCCGTGGACCCGCGACGGCCACATTCGTGCCGACATCATCCAGATCGCCCCGGACGTGTCCGGGTTGATCCAGCAGGTCGAAGTGAAGGACAACCAGTTGATCAAGCGTGGCCAGGTGCTGTTCAGTATCGATCAGGACCGCTTCAAACTGGCCCTGCGCCAGGCCAAGGCCGCCGTCGCTGATCGCCAGGAAACCCTCGCCCAGGCGCAGCGTGAAGCCAAGCGTAACCGTGGCCTCGGCAACCTGGTGCCGGCCGAGCAACTGGAAGAGAGCCAGTCGCGGGTGGCCCGTGCGCAATCGGCGCTGGCCGAAGCGTTGGTGGCGGTCGACAGTGCGCAGCTCAACCTCGATCGCTCGGTGATCCGCAGCCCGGTCGACGGTTACGTCAACGACCGCGCGCCGCGTCCGCAGGAGTTCGTCACCGCCGGGCGCCCGGTGTTGTCGGTGGTCGACAGCAATTCCTTCCACATCGACGGCTATTTTGAAGAAACCAAACTCGACGGCATTCACGTCGGGCAGTCGGTGGATATCCGCGTGATCGGCGACCGCGCACGGTTGCGCGGGCATGTCGAAAGCATCGTCGCCGGCATCGAAGACCGTGATCGCACCAGTGGCAGCAACCTGCTGCCGAACGTCAACCCGGCGTTCAGTTGGGTGCGCCTGGCCCAGCGGATTCCGGTGCGCATCGCCTTCGATGACGTACCGGCCGACTTCCGCATGATTGCCGGGCGTACCGCCACTGTGTCGATCATCGACGATCAACCCCGGGAGCCGCAGCCATGAGCAAGGCCTGGTTGATCGCCGGGTTGGGCGTGATGCTCTCGGCCTGCCAGATGGTCGGTCCGGATTATCAGGTGCCTGCCGGCGCGGCAGCGCAGCGCAAGGATATTCAGGGCGAGCTGGCAATCGCTGGCAAACCGGTGGTTTCGGCGCCGGTGCCGGCCGACTGGTGGCGACTGTATAAAGACCCGCGCCTCGATCAACTGGTGCAGCAGGCCATGGCGTCCAACACCGATCTGCGTGTAGCGGCGGCGAACCTGTCGCGGGCGCGCGCTCAGGTGGATGAGGCCGAGGCCGCTGGCGGTTGGAGTGGCGGCGTGAAAATGGGCGCCCAGCGTCTGCAGGAATCCGGTCAGGCGTTCCTGCTGCCGGAGAAAGTGCCGGTGGATAACGTCGGCGACATCGGCATCAGCGCTTCGTATCAGTTCGACTTGTGGGGCACTCTGCAGCGCGGCATCGAAGCGGCCAAAGCCAATGCCGATGCGACCCAGGCCGCTGCCGATACCGCTCGCATCACGCTGGTGGCGGACGTGGTTCGCGCTTACACCCAGGTCTGCGCCGCCAATGAAGAGCGGGAAATCGCCGAGCATTCTCTCGATCTGCAATCGCAGAGCACTTCACTGATCCAGCGTCTGCGTGACGCCGGGCGTGGCGATGAAACCCAGGTCACCCGCTCGCAGACACAATTCAAATCCCTGCGCGCCGACTTGCCGCGTTATGAAGCGGCGCGTCAGGCCGGGCTGTTCCGTTTGTCGATGCTGCTGGCCAAACCGGTCGAGCAATTGCCGGCGGGCACGGCCAGTTGCGCCGAGTTGCCGAAGATCGCTCAACGGCTGCCGGTGGGCGACGGTGCTGCGCTGCTCAAGCGTCGCCCGGATATTCGTCAGGCTGAACGCCGTCTCGCGGCGGCAACGGCGGGCATCGGTATCGCCACCGGTGAGCTGTACCCGGACATCAGCATCGGCGCGACGATTGGCACCGTCGGTCTCATCGACGATCTGGGTGACCCTTCGACCAACCGCTGGGGTTTCGGCCCGTCGCTGAGCTGGAAGGTGCCGACCAACGGCGCCCGTGCGCGCATTCGTGAGGCCGAGGCCAACACCCAGGGCGCGCTGGCGCATTTCGACGGTGTGGTGCTCAACGCCATCCGCGAGACCCAGACCGGTCTGGCCCAGTACAGCGCGTTGCTGCAACGCCGCGATGCACTGGCCGAAGCTGAGCAGTCGGCGAAGCTCGCCGCCGAGCAGACGCACCGCTTCTTCCAGGCCGGCCGCGAGTCGTTCCTCGCCGACCTGCAAGCGACCCGCACCTACACCGATGTCACCGCGCAACTGGCCGCCGCGAACACCCAGGTCGCGATGAGCCAGATCGATTTGTTCCTCGCCCTGGGCGGTGGCTGGGAAAGCGGACGAACGAACACCTCGGGCGCCAGCAAACCCTGAGGCCGTTGCTATGCTTTGAAGTGTTGGAGGGGCGCCCCATGCCAAGCGCTCCTGCAATGCACATTGCTCGTGCTGGCCCAGGGGAAACCAATAATGAAAAACCCTTACGCTCTCGGCTTCTGGTGCGCTCTGGTCGCACTGGTGCTGCTCTCGGCCACATATTTCTACGGGATCATGCTGGCCCACCAGATCGACACGGCAATGGTTTTTCTCGACAGCGCCGTTGCGCTGATCGCGGTGATGGCGATCGTCGTCGTCGCCTGGACCTCGATTCAGCTGCAGCGGGTCAAGAAGCGCCAGCTCGAGCGCGGCAAGATGCTCGTGCTGATCTGGGACACCAAAGTCGCCCTGCGCCGGGTCGAAACCGTGTTCGACCGCTACTTCTGGGGCAGTTACTGGCAGCCCGGGCGTACCTTTGCAGAAGTCATGGGCGAACTCACCGGCACGCCGCTGGAAAAAAGCCTCGAAGCTCTGAAGAAGCAATGCCTGGAACTCGACAAGCAGATCGCCGATGAAGGCTGGCACTGGCTGAACAATGCTCGCGAGCTGTCAGATGTCGCCACGGCCATGGCCCGCGAACGCTATCAGCTGGATTTCTGCGATGTACGGATGGAGGCGCCAGGCGGGGCGGTGATCGATCGAGACTTCGAAGTGCTGGTGTACACCTGGACCGCGCGGCTGAAGAGCTTTGATCATCAGCTGGATGAAATTGAAGTCCAATATTCCTGATTTGTTGTGAATCCTCCGGCGCTATCGCGAGCAGGCTCACTCCTACATTTGGAATGCGTTCCCCCTGTAGGAGTGAGCCTGCTCGCGATAGCGTCCTTCCAGACACTGAAACTCTTCAACCCCGTCAGCGGTCCATTCCCCCGCACAGACACTCTTTAACCTCTAAACAGTGGGCCGTCCCCCGCGCCCGGTGCTAATCTCCACCGCTTATTGCGCACAGTCGAGCCGCGACCCGATCCCGGGTTCAAGGAAGACGACTTCATCCACAGCCACGGAAATCGATCAGGTCATTCATGAATAAATCAGCAGGCGTGCTCCTCGGAATCGTTGTTGCCATCGGCGCGGTCAGCGCAGGCGGGGCCTGGTACACCGGGACCAAGATCGAAGGCGTACTGAACAACGCCGTGACCAACGCCAACAAAGAGCTGCAGACCGCGATGGCCGGCTCCAACGGCACGGCGTCGCTGGAGCTGGTGTCGCTGGAACGCCACACCTTCACCAGCACCGCGCACTATCGCCTCAAGGGCGAAGGCGAGATGTTCGGTGATGCGCCGGTCGAGTTGCTGTTCGTCGACCATATCGAACACGGCCCATTGCCGTTCTCCCGTCTGGTTTCGCTGAAGTGGCTGCCGGTCATGGCCACCAGCAACTATGAACTGGAAAAGAGCCCGTCCACGGAGAAATGGTTCGCCGCCACCAATGGCGCCGCGCCGCTCAAGGGCGTGACCAACATCGGCTACGACGAATCGACCACCAGTACTCTGAACCTGGTGCCGTTCGAAACCGCGCTGGATGAACAATCGAGCCTGAAGTTCTCCGGGCTGAGCATGGACATCGCCGCCAGCGCCCAGGCGCAGAAGGTCAAGGCCGACGGCTACATGGACAATCTGAAACTGGTCACCGTGTCTGAAGACCAGGCGCCGGTGCAGATCGAGCTCAACGGCCTGACCCTGGCCAGCAACCTCGCCAAGAGCACCTACGGTTACTACACCGGGGAAAACACCCTGGAAGTGACCAGCAGCAAAACCACCTTCGGCGCCAAACCGATGGTGCTGGGGGTGAAGAACTTCGAAATGAAGAACCGCACCGAAGAAAGCGGCAGCAACGCCTCGGGCCGTGCCGATTACAAAATCGGCGAAGTGACGCTCAACGACAAGAAAGTCGGTTCGGCAGCCATGGCCATGAGCCTGAAGAACCTCGACATTCCTTCGACCATGTCGCTGATGCAGATCTACCAGACCAAATTGCAGCCGTACGAAAAAGCCGCCGCCGAAGCCGCCGCACAGGGCCTGCCGGCACCGGAGCTGAACCTGACCGAAGCGGAAAACGCCCAGGTCAAAGCCGACCTGCAGAAGCTGCTGGCCGCCGGCCCGCAACTGGCGCTGGAGAACCTTTCGTTCAACACCGCCAACGGTGAAAGCCGCGCCAATCTGGTGATCGACCTGACCAAACCGCAATCGATGGACCTGCCACCGGATCAACTGGGCAAGCAGCTGATTGCGCTGCTCGACCTGAACATTCAAGTGTCCAAGCCGATGCTGGTCGATCTGCTCAGCGTGCAGGCGCAACTCGATGGCCAGACTGACGCCAAAGCCATCGTCGATCAGTCCAGGGAAGCGGCGGACATGTTCGCCGGCATGGCGGTCGGCTCGCAATTGGCCGTCGTCGACGGCACCAACGTGGTGACAAAGCTGCATTACGCGGCCAATCAGGTCGAATTCAACGGCCAGAAAATGACCGTCGAACAGTTCATCGGCTTCCTGATGAGCAAGTTCGCCGGCGTCACCCAAGTGCAATAAATCCACCGCGCGCCACCCGGACGCCCGGCCCCTGTGTGAACAGGCGCCGGGCGTTTTGCTGTACGGGTTTTGTACAGAAGGGCCGATTCTGAACAATTATTGCGATGTGAAAATTCGCTCTCGCTTGCGTGCAGACTGCCTCACCAAGCTTGGCCGAAGGCTGTCTTCTCGGCCACCGTTACGAATGGGCAAGGAGGGCATTGCGACCCGGCTGGCCATGTAAGGATGCTGACGAATGCCGCGTATTGATGGTCCTGTAGTACATCGTGGTTTGCGCCCTTTGTTCCGATTCGCCCTCTGCAGCCAGTTGCTCTGGCCGCTGCTGGCGTTGGCCGACACACCCTATGATGAAATGGTCCGCGATGCTCGCGCCGGGCACTACACGCCCGCGTTGACGGTGTTGCGTCAGGTGCCGCCGGGCCAGGCCAGCGACGGCCAGATCAGTGATCACCTGCAAATCGCCAGTTGGGCCGGGCTCGATGCCGAAGTGGTCAAGGTCTATGAAACCCAGGGCCGCGACCGCGTCCTGCCGGTTCAGGCGCTGACCGCCGCTGCGCGTGCCTACCGCAACCTCAAGCGCTGGGACCAGGCCACCCAGGTCTATAACCAGGCGCTGGCGCTGGAGCCGGACAACGCCGACCTGCAACTGGGTCTGGCGCTGACCCAGGCCGATTCCGGCAAGCCCGATCAGGCCGTCACCCGTGCCCAGGCGCTGGTCGCCGCCAAACCCGATGATCCGTCACGCCGCCTGGCCTTGGGCTATGCCCTCGGTCGCGCCGGCAAGCAGTACGACGCTCTCTTTGAATTCGATCAGGCCTTTATCCGCGCCGGCAACAAACCGGAAGTCGCCCGCGAGTACGTGGTCGCGCTGCAAAAGGCCCGTCTGCCTGAACCGGCGCTGCGTCTGGCCAGTCAGCGTCCCGGTCTGATTGATCCGGTGACCTTGCGCCGTCTCGAAGGCGATCTCGCCGCCGAACGTGTGCGCCTCGCCGAACTCGCCACCCGCAGCGAACAGGAACGCTACGTCATTGCTGACCGCGCGCTGGCCGATTACGACAAACTGCTCGCGACCTGGACGCCTGACGCCACTGCCCATGACGACGTGACGCGCTGGCGCATCGACCGCATGGGGGCGCTCAAGGCCCGGGCGCGCACCGCCGACGTCATCAGCGAATATCAAAAGCTGCAGGCCGAGGGCGTGCAGATTCCGACCTACGCCCTGCGGTGGGTGGCGGCGTCTTATCTCGATCAGCGTGAGCCGGAGATCGCCACCGATCTGTATCGCCAGGTGCTTTCAGCGCCTGACGCCGATGTCGGTGATCGTCTCGAAGACACCACTGCGCTGTACTACTCGCTGCTGGAAAGCGATCGCGCCGACGAGGCGCGCAAGGTCGCCGAAGACGCGGCGAAAGCCCAGCGTCCGCGCGTCGAACTCAAGGGTCTGCCGATCGGCAATCCCAACGATGAGTGGATGGACGCCCAGCAACTCGCGGCGCAGGCCGGCACTTACAGTTCCGACCTGCCCCACGGCGAAGAGCGTTTGCAGACTCTCATCGAGCAAGCGCCAGGCAATCTCGGCTTGCGTCTGGCCCAGGCCGATCTCTACCTCGCCCGCCAGTTGCCGCGCCGCGCGGAAAGCCAGCTCAAGGAAGCCGAGAGCGCGGCACCGCGCGACGCCGGCCTGGAGGTCGCTCAGGCGCGCACCGCGATGGAGTTGCAGGAGTGGCGGCAGAACGATGCGCTGGTCGACGACGTGGTCGCGCGCTATCCGGACAACCGCCAGGTGCAGCGACTGGCCCGCGAGCGCGAAGTGCATGACATGGCCGAGCTGCGCGTCGAAGCCTACGGCGGCAAGGCCAATGGTGGCGGCAGTGGCGATGCCGGTGCGGTCAGCGGCAGCCGTGATTTCGGCATCCAGAGCACGTTGTACAGCCCGCCGATCAACGAAGACTGGCGCGTGTTCGCCGGCGCCGGTTATGCCACCGGTGATTTCGCCGAAGGGACTGGCCACCATCGCTTCCAACGGGTCGGCCTGGAACGGCGTACCCGTGACATGACCCTCGAAGCCGAAGTGTCGAATCACGATTACGGCTTTGGTGACAAACAGGGCGCGCGCCTGGCGATCGCCCGCGACATCAACGATCACTGGCAGTACGGCGGCAGCCTCGAATACCTCTCGGCGGAAACACCGCTGCGCGCACTCAACAGCGATATCAAGGCCAATGGCGGCAGCGCATTCCTGCGCTGGCGCGCCAACGAAAGCCGCGAGTGGCGCGTCTCGGTCAGCCCGTCGCACTTCAGCGACGGCAACAACCGTGTCGAAGCGTTGGTGACCGGACGTGAAGGTATCTACAGCGCGCCGAACATCCAGGTCGATGCCGGTCTGGAAGTCGGCACCAGCCACAACTCGAAATCCGATGACGTGCCGTACTTCAACCCCAAGTCGGACTTCAGCGTGATGCCACTGGTCAACGTCAACCACGTGCTCTACCACCGTTACGAAACTTCCTGGAGCCAGCAATTCCAGGCCGGCGCCGGCACCTACAGCCAGCGCGACCACGGCACCGGCGGCATGGCGTTGCTCGGTTACGGCCAACGGTACGCCTGGAACGACGTGTTCGATGTGGGCGGCATGTTCAGTGTGATCAACCGGCCTTACGACGGTGATCGGGAAACTGATCTGCGTCTGCTCGTCGACCTCACTTTCCGCTTCTAGAAGAGTTTGAAGATGCCTTTTATCTCGCGTTTCATCCTTTTGCTGGGAGCGCTGCTGATCAGCGCCTGCGCCCAGCAGGCCCCGGCCTTCGCGCCGCCCTCCGAGCGCCCGGTCGCGGCCAGTGAACAACCGTGGCCAAAAAACCATGTGCTCGGCATCGCCTATCACGACGTTGAAGACCGTGATCCCGATCAGGCCGTGGTGGCAGTGCGCACCGAACGCATGATCGAGCAACTCGCCTGGCTGCGTGAAAACGGCTACAAACCGGTTACCGTCGACCAGATCATGGCCGCACGCAAGGGTGGCCCGCAGCTGCCGGCGAAAGCGGTGCTGCTCAGCTTCGACGACGGTTATGCCAGCTTCTATACCCGCGTCTTGCCGGTATTGCGCGCCTACAACTGGCACGCTTTGCTGGCGCCGGTCGGCACCTGGATCGACACACCGCTGAATCAGCCGGTGGACTTTGCCGGCACGCCGCGCAAGCGTTCGGACTTTCTGACCTGGGAGCAGGTCCGCGAAATTTCCAGGTCGGGGCTGGTAGAGATCGCCGCCCATACCGACGCCAGCCACAAAGGCATCCTCGCCAACCCGCAGGGCAACTTGCAGCCGGCCGCTGCGACCCGGCGCTATGACCCCGTGACCAAGCGCTACGAGTCCGAAGCCGATTTCCAGGCACGCATTCGTGCCGACGTGAAGACTATTTCCGAGAAGATCCGCCAGGTTACCGGTTACAAACCGCGGGTCTGGGTCTGGCCGTACGGCGCTGCTGACGGCACGTCGCTGAGCGTGGTTGGCGAGGAGGGCTATGAAATGGCCCTGACCCTGGACGACGGCCTCGACACCCTCGACAACCTGATGAGCGGGCCACGCTTCCTCGTTACCTCCGACCCTGACGGCGAGCATTTCGCCAACAGCATCGTCGCGGTGCAGGAAGAGTTGGCGATGCGCGTGGTGCATGTCGATCTGGATAACGTCTACGATCCGGACCCGGCGCAACAGGACATCAACCTCGGCAAACTGGTGCAGCGCATTTCTGACCTGGGCCCCACCACGGTGTTTCTGCAAGCTTTTGCCGATCCCAAGGGCGATGGTCTGGTGCACTCGCTGTACTTCCCCAACCGCCACTTGCCGGTGCGCGCCGACCTGTTCGACCGCGTCGCCTGGCAACTGCGCACCCGCGCTCACGTGAAGGTCTATGCATGGATGCCGGTGCTGAGTTTCGAGCTCGATTCGAAGCTGCCGCGGGTGACCCGCTGGGACCCGAAGACCGCCATCACGTCGGTCGATCCAAAGCAGTACAAGCGCCTGTCACCGTTCAATCCCGAAGTGCGGAAAGTCATTGGTGAAATCTACGAGGACCTGGCGAGTCTGACCTCGATCGACGGCGTTCTCTACCATGACGACGCAGTGCTGTCGGACTTCGAAGATGCCAGCCCGGATGCCTTGAAGGCCTACGCTGCACATGGGTTGCCCGGCTCGATTGCCGCGTTGCGCGACGACCCGGCGGCGATGCAACGCTGGACCCGCTTCAAGAGCCGCTACCTGATCGACTTCACCAACGAACTGACCGCCAGGGTCCGCGCCATTCGCGGCCCGCAGGTGCTGACCGCGCGCAACATCTTTGCCGAGCCGATGCTCAATCCCGAGAGCGAAGCGTGGTTCGCACAGAATCTCGACGATTTCCTCGCCACCTACGACTGGACGGCGCCGATGGCCATGCCATTGATGGAGAAACAGACCCGGGCCGAGTCCGGGCCGTGGCTGGAAACCTTGGTGGCCACGGTTAAAAAACGTCCCGGTGCGCTCAATCGCACGGTGTTCGAATTGCAGGCGCGTGACTGGAACCAGAAGGATCAGGCCGACATCGATGCCGCACAACTGGCGGACTGGATGGGCCGGCTCAAGCGCCAGGGCGCGACCAGTTTCGGTTACTACCCGGACAACTTCCTCGACAACCTGCCGGACCTGAAAACCGTAAGGCCTGCACTCTCCAACAAATGGAATCCATAACATGCTGGATAGACTGTTAGCCCTGCTTGTTCTGGCGATCGTTCTTGGCGTTCCGCTGGGGCTGATTTTCCTGGTGACCGGCCAGTTCCTGATGTCGTTCGTGTTCTTCTACCCGTTGTTCATGTCCGGGTTGTGGATCGCCGGCGGCCTGTATTTCTGGTTGCACTGGGAGCGCCACTGGCCATGGCAGGACGACACGCTGCCGCCGCCACTGGAAGGCGAGCCGCTGATCTCGATCCTGATTCCTTGCTACAACGAAGGCGACAACGCTGCCGACACCATTCACGCGGCACTGGCGCAGCATTACCCGAACATCGAAGTCATCGCGATCAACGACGGCTCCAAGGACAACACGGCTGAAGTTCTCGACGCACTGGCCAAGGAAGATCCTCGTTTGCGGGTCCTGCATCTGGCAGAGAACCAGGGCAAGGCTGTGGCCCTGCGCATGGGCGCGATTGCTGCGCGCAGCGAGTATCTGGTGTGCATCGATGGCGACGCCTTGCTGGCGCCCAATACCGCGGCCTATCTGGTCGCGCCGATGCTGGATAACGCACGTCTCGGCGCCGTGACTGGCAACCCGCGCATCCGCACACGGTCGACGTTGATCGGGCGGGTGCAGGTCGGCGAGTTCTCCTCGATCATCGGTCTGATCAAACGCACGCAACGGGTGTTCGGGCGCATCTTCACGGTCTCCGGGGTGATCGTCGCGTTCCGCCGTACCGCGCTGAACCGGGTCGGCTACTGGAGCCCGGACATGATCACCGAAGACATCGACATCAGCTGGAAGCTGCAGCTCGATCACTGGAGCATCTTTTACGAACCGCGCGCGCTGTGCTGGATCCTCATGCCGGAGACCCTCGGCGGCCTCTGGAAGCAGCGTTTGCGCTGGGCTCAGGGCGGCGCCGAAGTGCTGTTCAAGAACATTCGCGGCATCTGGCAGTATCGCCATCGTTACCTGTGGCCGCTGCTGTTCGAATACTGCCTGTCCACCGGTTGGGCGTTCACCTTCCTGTTGTCGGTGATTTTCTGGGGCATGGGCAAATTCATGGTCATGCCGGATGCAATCGCTGTGGATCACTTGATGCCACCGGCCTTCACCGGTCTGTTGCTGGCGGTGGTCTGTCTGGTGCAGTTCGCGGTCAGCATCGTTATCGATCGGCGCTATGAGCCGGGCCTGGGCAAGACCATGTTCTGGGTGGTCTGGTACCCGCTGGTGTTCTGGCTCGTCAGTCTGCTGACCACCTTGGTCAGTTTCCCCAAAGTGTTGTTCAGCCAACACAAGAAACGCGCGCGCTGGGTCAGTCCTGATCGGGGCATCCGACCGCTGGGCGACGAGCAGGAGGAAGTCATCAAATGAAAATTATCCGCACTCGCCAACGGCCCTTTCTGGTGGTGATCGACGTCATCCTTACCGTGATGGCCTGGATCGGCCTGCTGTACCTGTTGGTGCGCGGCCTATGGCCGTTGATCGAAACCACCGGCGGCCCGCGCATCGAGCACTCGGCGTTCGACGCCTTGGGCACCTTGCAGGTTTATCTGTGGGTGGCGGTGGTCAACGCAGTGATCCTGATTGGTTGGGCACGTTATCAGCAACGCAAGAGCCGCAGCTTCGCTCAGCGCCGGTTGCCCTCGCCGGTGATTGGTGATGAAGGTCTGAGCAAAAGCTTCAAGCTCTGCGATGAGCGTTTCCAGAAACTGCGCACGCCTGGCGTGATGACCATCCACAACGATCAGGACGGCGATATCAGCCACGTGGAAACGCATTTCTGGCCGGTGCAGCAGCAGGCATTGCCCGCGCCGCTGGGGCAACAGCGGGTGATCTTTCTGCATGCCGATGGCGATGACCAACGCGAGCCGGTAAACCGCCTGACGTGACCGAGACGGAGCCCGTAGGAGCTGACGAGTGAAACGAGGCTGCGATCTTTTGATCTTGTTTTTAACAGTCAAAAGATCGCAGCCTTCGGCAGCTCCTACAGGACCGGTATCAGGCCTGGATCAGCGTCCAGGCCTCTTTGATCCGCAGAGGTTGCTTCATCCGCTCGGCCAGCAGCGCCATCGCGCGTTGCTTGTCGCAGGCCACCGCCGCGACGACGATGCCGTTTTTCGCGAACAGACCAATGAACGGCGGCTTTTCCGGCTCGCCGTTGAACTCGACCTCGTCCCATTCTGCAGCGTGGCCGAGATAGTCGTAGTTCTTGCCGAAGTGGTACGTCCAGAAGAACGGCACATCCAGATAATGCTCCTCGCCACCGAGCATGTTGGCGGCGGCAATGCGCGCGTGTTGCTGGGCCAAACGCCAGTGCTCGATCCGGGTTGGCTGGCCGCTCAGCGGAAACGTGGCGATATCGCCGATGGCCCATAAACCATCGCCGACACGCATGCCGTCATCGACGCGCAAAGACTGATCATCTTCTTTGGACAGTGAGCCGAAGGCCTCGGTAGCCGGGTGAACGCCGACGCCAGCGAGGATCAAATCCGCCGCCAGGCGCAAACCGTTGTCGAGCAGCACGCCCTCGACCTTCTCTTCGCCAAAGATCTCGGTAGCCTCGTGCTCGCTGATGAACTTCACCCCGTGCTCTTCGTGCAACGCGCGAATCGCCTTGCCTACCGCTTCGCCGAATTGCTTGGCGAAAGGGATCGCATGACGCGCCAGCACGGTAACGTCGAGGCCATACTCGCGCAGGGCTGACGCGCATTCGAGGGCGATGAAACTGTCGCCGATGATCACCGCGCGCTGGCCCGGTTGAGCGGCGTTGATGATCTGTTCAGCCTGGGCTTTCGAACGCAGGACGAAGACGTTGGCCAGGTCAGCGCCGGGCAGCTTCAGCGGATTGGGCGCACCACCGGTGGCGAGTACCGCGGCGTCGTAGCGCAGGATTCCGCCATTGCTTAAATGAAGGGTTTTGCCTGGAGCGTCGAGTGCGCTGACTTCGCTTTGTACGCGTTCGATGCGTTGTGCTTGATAGAAGGCTTCATCGCGCAGGGGCGGGACCTCTTTCGGCGACATCTCCCCGGACAGAACAAATTTGCTCAACACCGTGCGGTCGTAGCCGGCATCCGGTTCGCCGTCGACCATAACGATGCGCCCGCCAAAACCCTTCTCGCGCAGTGCCGCCGCGCATGCCGTGCCTGCGGCGCCGGCGCCGACCACCACGAACGTTCTTGAATCGTCGGCCGGCGGGGTGTGCTGATCGGGCAGGGGCTGGTCATCGACCCAGATCTCCTCGCCGCGCAACTCCAGCGGAAAGCGCTTGAGACTGTCCAGCGACGGCGGCTCGCACAGGCCACCGTCCTCGGCGCGGTACGCGGCTTTGTGCCAAGGGCAGATCAACCTGCCGTGACACAACGCACCCTCGGCCAGTGGCGCACCGGCGTGTGGACACAGGCCCTGAAACGCTCGCAACTCTCCGTTGGCACGCAGCAGGACGATCTTGCAGTCGCCGATTTCGACTTGCAGGCCACGGTCTTGCGGGACATCGGCGAAACGGGCGACACGGTGCAGGGACATCTTCAGCTTCCTCGCAGGCATTTCTCTTGTGAGTTGAGGCCGCCGCGGGAGGTTCAGCCATTTGCTACTGCCAAGGCACGAACGGTACAGCTATAGTTTGCGGGCCGACGACGGCCTCACTGCACAAGGTGCTCCCGGAATGACCCGATTGACCTCTCTCAACCCATGGCTGGCGGCCATCGCCGTGACCCTTTGCGTGCAGTTCCCGGCGCAGGCCCAGGAGCGCTTCACCCTGAGCATCCCGGGCGTGTCGGATAACCGCCTGTTTACCTCGGCCGCCGCCAGCGACGCGCCTGGCTGCGGTGGCAAGAACCAGTCGCCAGCGCTGAGCTGGAACGCCGGCCCGGCCGGAACCCAGAGCTACGCCATCGTCATGCATGACCCGGACGGCCAGAAGGGCCTGGGCGTCGATCACTGGATTCACTATGGGATCAAACCCACCACCCACCAGATCGCGGCCGGCGTCGGCGCTAAATCCGCGCTCGAAGGAGTCGGCGGCACCAACAGCAAAGGCAACACCCATTACATGGGCCCATGCCCGCCAGTGGGCGACAGCGCGCATCACTACATCATTCAGATCTACGCGCTCGACCTCGCCCCGGACGCTTTGCCGGCCGGCCTGACCCGCGCCGAGCTGATGGACAAGATCAAAGGCCATGTACTGCGCAACAGCAGCGCGGTGCGGCGTTATCACCGCTGAGGTTCGGCCGCTTACGGGCGGCTGACTGCCCTGATTTCCCAGCCATTTGGCATTGCCCCGCGAAAACGCGCACTATCGAGCCATTGCCAATGCGCTGGAGGACACCGTGGCAGCAAAAATCGACCGCATCGCCCAGCTACTCAACTGCCCGGAGAAGGGCGAACAAATGCGGCGCGCAGTAACCGAGACACGTAAGGAATTTCTGCTGAATCAGCCGGAGGAAGACCTCGTTGATGAAGACGAGGTGTTTGAAGAGGTGGAGGAGGAGGGAGATGACGACGATGAATATGACGAGTTTGACTGGACGACGGAGTGACGGCGTTCCAGCGATCTTGTCATCGCCCACAAAAAAGCCCCGGACCATCACAGTCCGGGGCTTTCTCGTTTGATTCATGGTGCACCAGGCGGGATTCGAACCCACGACCCCTGCCTTCGGAGGGCAGTACTCTATCCAGCTGAGCTACTGGTGCAGCGGGCGACATCATACCTAGGTCGGCTCGGGGCGTCCATGCCGGGTTTGGCGGGTTTTGTCAGAGTGCGTGTCGGCACAAAATCGCTGCATTCCTTAAAGCGGTAACGTCCTGCAAAACCCTCGCTTGGCGCTTTGCCGGGGTTGATCTAAGGTTTTTCCTGCGGCACGGATTTTTGGTGCGTTGATCTGAAAAGCGGCATTTTTGTTCTTTTTTTCGAACGACCTATTGTCCTTTACCCCCTTTGAACCTACGATCCGTTTGAGATTTCAAACGCTCGTTGACGGGATGTTGCAGCGCAGGTTCGCCCGGTCGTGCACTGTCGATGCGCCACAATCCGCTCACTGATTTCCCTGACGGCAGCCTTGCGAGGCGCCTTTCTACAATCATAATTTGCTCCGCGCAGGCCGCGGTGCTGTTAAGGAAAAGCCGACATGCAGCTTAAAGACACCCAGTTGTTCCGCCAGCAAGCCTTCATCGATGGCGCTTGGGTCGATGCGGACAACGGTCAGACGATCAAGGTCAACAACCCGGCCACCGGCGAGATCCTCGGCACCGTGCCGAAGATGGGCGCCGCAGAAACTCGCCGTGCCATCGAGGCCGCCGACAAGGCGCTGCCGGCCTGGCGTGCACTGACCGCCAAGGAGCGTGCCGGCAAGCTGCGTCGCTGGTTCGAGCTGATGATCGAGAACCAGGACGATCTCGCGCGCCTGATGACCCTCGAGCAAGGCAAGCCGCTGGCCGAAGCCAAGGGCGAAATCGTTTACGCCGCATCGTTCATCGAGTGGTTCGCCGAAGAAGCCAAGCGCATCTACGGTGATGTGATTCCAGGCCACCAGCCGGACAAGCGCCTGATCGTGATCAAGCAGCCGATCGGCGTCACCGCCGCGATCACTCCGTGGAACTTCCCGGCAGCAATGATCACTCGCAAGGCCGGCCCGGCGCTGGCCGCCGGTTGCACCATGGTGCTCAAGCCAGCATCGCAAACTCCATTTTCCGCTTTCGCCCTGGCCGAACTGGCTCAGCGCGCGGGCATTCCGGCGGGTGTGTTCAGCGTGGTGTCCGGCAGCGCCGGCGATATCGGCAGCGAGCTGACCAGCAACCCGATCGTGCGCAAACTGTCCTTCACCGGCTCGACCGAAATCGGTCGCCAGTTGATGGCCGAATGCGCCAAGGACATCAAGAAAGTCTCGCTGGAACTGGGCGGCAACGCGCCGTTCATCGTGTTCGACGATGCGGATCTGGATAAGGCCGTCGAAGGCGCGATCATTTCCAAATACCGCAACAACGGCCAGACCTGCGTCTGCGCCAACCGTCTGTACATTCAGGACGCGGTCTACGATGCGTTCGCCGAGAAGCTGAAAGTGGCTGTGGCCAAACTGAAAATCGGCAACGGTCTGGAAGACGGCACCACCACCGGCCCGCTGATCGACGAAAAAGCCGTGGCCAAGGTTCAGGAACACATCGCTGACGCCGTGAGCAAAGGCGCGACCGTACTGGCCGGCGGCAAGGCGATGGAAGGCAACTTCTTCGAGCCGACCATCCTCACCAACGTGCCGAAAAACGCGGCCGTGGCCAAGGAAGAAACCTTCGGTCCGCTGGCGCCGCTGTTCCGCTTCAAAGACGAAGCGGAAGTGATCGCCATGTCCAACGACACCGAATTCGGGCTCGCCTCGTATTTCTACGCACGCGACCTCGGCCGTGTGTTCCGTGTCGCCGAAGCGCTGGAATACGGCATGGTCGGCGTCAACACCGGGCTGATCTCCAACGAAGTCGCGCCGTTCGGCGGCATCAAGGCCTCGGGCCTGGGCCGTGAAGGTTCCAAGTACGGCATCGAAGATTACCTGGAAATCAAATACCTCTGCCTGGGCATCTAAGCCGGGAATGGGATCGCTGCAAACGCAAAGGGCACGAGAGCGCTGTCCTTTGCGTCGTTTCAAAACGGAATTTTCTCTGCGGCCGGGAACGCCGTGGCAGTCGATCATCGCATGCTGCCACCGCCGATTCCTCCCGCTTCATCCTTGAACCACGCCGCCCGATGAGCGGCGAATGAGGACTGTAATGAGCAAGACTAACGCTGAACTGATGGCCCGCCGCACCAATGCCGTACCTCGTGGTGTTGGCCAGATTCACCCGATCTTCGCCGAATCGGCAAAGAACGCAACGGTGACCGACGTCGAAGGTCGTGAGTTCATCGACTTCGCTGGCGGCATTGCTGTACTGAACACCGGCCACGTGCACCCGAAAATCATCGCTGCCGTAACCGAACAGCTGAACAAGCTGACCCACACTTGCTTCCAGGTGCTGGCCTACGAGCCGTACGTTGAGCTGTGCGAAAAAATCAACGCCAAGGTGCCGGGCGATTTCGCCAAGAAAACCCTGCTGGTGACCACCGGTTCCGAAGCGGTGGAAAACGCGGTGAAGATCGCCCGTGCCGCCACCGGCCGCGCTGGCGTGATCGCGTTCACCGGCGCTTACCACGGTCGCACCATGATGACCCTGGGCCTGACCGGTAAAGTCGTGCCGTACTCGGCGGGCATGGGCCTGATGCCAGGCGGCATCTTCCGCGCGCTGTACCCGAACGAACTGCACGGTGTGAGCATCGACGACTCGATCGCCTCCATCGAACGCATCTTCAAGAACGACGCCGAGCCGAAAGACATCGCCGCGATCATCATCGAGCCGGTGCAGGGTGAGGGTGGTTTCTACGTTGCGCCGAAGGAATTCATGAAGCGTCTGCGCGCGCTGTGCGACCAGCACGGCATTCTGCTGATCGCTGACGAAGTGCAGACCGGCGCTGGCCGTACCGGCACTTTCTTCGCCATGGAACAGATGGGCGTTGCCGCCGACCTGACCACCTTCGCCAAGTCCATCGCTGGCGGTTTCCCGCTGGCCGGCGTGTGCGGCAAGGCCGAGTACATGGACGCCATCGCCCCGGGTGGCTTGGGCGGCACCTACGCTGGTAGCCCGATCGCTTGCGCCGCTGCGCTGGCCGTGATGGAAGTGTTCGAAGAAGAGCAACTGCTGGATCGCTGCAAGGCTGTCGGCGAGCGTCTGGTGACCGGCCTGAAGGCCATTCAGGCCAAGTACCCGGTGATCGGTGAGGTGCGCGCGCTGGGCGCGATGATCGCGGTCGAGCTGTTCGAAAACGGCGACAGCCACAAGCCAAACCCGACCGCTGTAGCGGCTGTTGTCGCCAAGGCGCGGGACAAGGGCCTGATCCTGCTGTCCTGCGGCACTTACGGTAACGTGCTGCGCGTGCTGGTCCCGCTGACTTCGCCGGACGAGCAACTGGACAAAGGTCTGGCGATCATCGAAGAGTGCTTCGCTGAGCTCTGATTCGTCGGTGTGACCTGCTCGACAAAAACCCGCTTCGGCGGGTTTTTTTACGCCCGTTGAAACACATCGGCCGCGTTTGCGCTGTAACGAATGTCCGGCATTGGCTAAGGTTCAGGCATTGCAAGGAGAGCGCGCATGACTGCCGTTGATTTACCCGCCGTACCCCGGGTGTTGATTGCCGAGGCCGATCCCTGGTCTCGCGACCTGCTTAAACAAGTACTGCTCAACGTGCGCTGCGATGCGCGCCTGGATCTGTGCGCCGACGGCCAGCAAGCGCTGTCGTTGCTTGGCGAGGTGCCGTATGACCTGGCCATCGTCGATTGGGAGCTGCCCGGCATCGATGGATTGCATGTGCTGCGCAGCGTTCGCCAGCGCAAACGCAACCCGCCACTGCCGTTCATTCTGATGAGCAGCCGCAACGACAGCGCCAGCGTGCGCGAAGCGATCCCGCTGGCGCCGACCGCGTACCTGACCAAACCGTTGAACATGGAAGGCCTGACCGAGCGCTTGCAGGGTTTGCTGCTCAACGCCGGCGAAGCCGTGGTCTGCGAAGTGCCGGCACTGGCGCCGGGCATGACCCTGTCAGTGTTTCTGGAACGGCGTCGCGAGCAGGCCGATGGCGCGCCGCTGATGACCGACGTGCAAGTGGCGGTCAAGCGCAGCCTCAATCAAGAAGGGCTGGACCTGAAACTGCTGGAGGAAGAGGTTCGCACCGATCCGCAGATCACCGCGGTGCTGATCGCGGCCGCCAACAGTGCTGCGCAGCACCATGGCGCGCCAGTGCAGACCCTGGCGCAGGCGCTGCATCGACTCGGCACCGGGCAAAGCATGAACCTGATACTCGGGCTGGCGCTCAAACGCAGCGCCCGGCTCAGCAATGCGTGCCTGGCAGATTACGCCGAGCGCTACTGGGGGCTGTCACTGCACACGGCGGAATATGCCCGCACGCTGGCGCGCTTGCTCGATCTGGATCAGGAACGCTGCTATTGCGCGGGCATGCTGCATCGACTCGGCGATCTGGCGCTGCTGCGCTGCTTGCAGGAATGGCAACAGGCCGGCGGCGAGCTGGACGAGCTGGAAGAGGTCGGTGAAGCGTTGGCGAAGTTTGCCGCTTCCTACGGCTCGGCATTGAGAACTCGCTGGCGGCTGCCGCTGGAGTTGCGCGAGTTGATTGCTTCGGTCTACCAGCTCGGTGGTGGCGTTTACAGTCGCGAGGCGCTGGTGATGAACATGGCGGCGCAGATGGCGCGGCTGACCGAGCATGAAGGCGTCGAGGAACTGGCGAAGAGCAGGACGGCGCGGTTGCTGAAGATCGGCTTGCCGGAGTTGATGCGGATGCGCAAATAACCGGCTTACATAAACCCTGTAGGAGTGAGCCTGCTCGCGATAGCGGAGTGTCAGTTATTAAAGTTTCGTCTGACGCTCCGCTATCGCGAGCAGGCTCACTTCTACAGGGGGATGTATTGAATATGAGACCGGGTCAGGCCGCAATAATCCGGTTCTTGCCCTGCCGCTTCGCCTCGTACATCGCCGCATCCGCGCGGGCGAACAGGTTGTCGAGGCTCTTGTCTTCGTCGGTGAGATTGGTCAGGCCCTGGCTCACGGTGATGCTGAACGGCTGACCGTCATGGTTGAAGCGCAGCCGCTGGATTTCCTGCTGCAGTCGCTCTGCCACTTGCACGGCCATCTCCGGCGCACAGCCGGGGAACACCGCAGCGAACTCCTCACCGCCAATCCGCCCGAACAGGTCGCCACGACGCAATGATCCACGCCCGCACTCGGCGATCCGTTGCAGCACGTTGTCGCCTTCGGGATGGCCGTAGCTGTCGTTGATCACTTTGAAGTCATCGATGTCCAGCAGCAGGAAGGCCAGCGGTGTGCCGTGGCGACGGGCCTCGGCGAACTCGCGGTGGGCACATTCGAAGAAGTGGCGGCGGTTGCTGCTCTGCGTCAGCACATCGGTGGTGGCCAAGCGTTGCAGCTCGGTTTCCATGTTTTTCTTGTCAGTGATGTCTTCAGCGATGCCGACGATGATCACCGGTTGACCGGGCTCGTCCTGCCGATTGATGAAGCATTTGTCGCTGATCCAGCGCACCTGGCCGTCGGCGGCGATGATGCGGTACTCGCGATCCTCCACCGCACCTCGGTGCAGGACTTCGGCGAGGCTCTGTTCGGCGTACTCGAGATCATCGGGATAGATGCTGTCACGCCACTGGTTGTAGTCAGCCAGCAAGAGTGCTGCGGAGCGGCCGAAAATCCGTTCGTACGCCGGGCTGACATACAGCACCTGACGTGTTTCCCAGTTGAAAGCCCAGAGCACGGCGTTGACGCTGACCAGCAGCGAACTGATCAACTGTTCGCGTTCGCTCAGGCGCGCGACTTCGCCTTGCGCGTGCATCAGCGCCATCAACGTTTGCGCGGCCTCGGGCCATTGGGTGAAGGATGTGTCTTTCTGGTTGTTGTTGACCATCGGCACAGATCTCAAAGGGCGCGCCGCAATGTCGACAACGGCCACAGGACAACCCGCCGGGATGGCGAAGTGTCTTTGAGATAGAGGATTTTCGGCGAAGTTCCCGGCCATTACCGAGTCCCGCCAGGCGGCGAGCTGTAGGAGCTGACGAGTGCAACGAGGCTGCGATCTCTTGATCTTAAGAATCAAAAGACCGCAGCCAGTGCCGGATCAAACCGCCGCAGGACGCAGCGAGTAGGTTTTCAGCTGATCGGCAAAATCACGCAACGACTGGATGCCACTGGCCTCGGCCTCGTGAATCCATTCCTTGATGGCAGCGAGCATGTCGTGGCCATTGGAACTGGTCTTGACCCAGATCTGCTGCAGGGCCAGGCGTTTTTCGTAAATGACTTTCAGCGCCTGGCTGTGTTCCAGCATGGTCTGGATGCGCAGGTGATGACGGTCTTCCAGCAGGCTGGTTTCCCGCGACAGCAGGCGTTTGGCCCGGTGGAACTGGTGGCGTACCGAATGATCGACCTTGGCCAGCTCCTGCTTGACCAGCGGACCAATCACCAATTTGCGGTACTGGGCCATGATCTGGAAGCGGTTGTTGAGGATCGCCATGGCAGTGTCCATGTCGAGGCTGCCCTTGCCTTCAACGCGGTGGGCGATCGGTGCGACCCGCTGCACCTTGGCCAGACGCAGGAAGCAGAAGACCTTGATCCACGCCCAGCCGAGGTCGAATTCCCATTTCTTCACCGACAGCTTGGCCGAGTTGGGATAGGTGTGATGGTTGTTGTGCAGTTCTTCACCGCCGATCAGGATGCCCCAGGGCACCAGATTGGTCGCCGCATCACGGCATTCGAAATTGCGATAGCCGACGGCGTGGCCCAGGCCGTTGATGACACCTGCGGCCCACACCGGAATCCACATCATCTGGATTGCCCAGATGGTGATGCCGATGGTGCCGAACAGCAGAAGGTCGATCACGCCCATGATCGCCACGCCCAGTAATGGATAGCGGCTGTACAGGTTGCGTTCGATCCAGTCTTCCGGGCAGTTCTTGCCGTAGATGCGCAGGGTCTCCGGGTTCTGTGCTTCGCTGCGGTACAGCTCGGCACCGGTGCGCAGCACGGTGGACAGGCCCTTGATCACCGGGCTGTGCGGGTCATCTTCGGTTTCGCATTTGGCGTGGTGTTTGCGGTGGATGGCGGTCCACTCGCGGGTGTTCTGCGCCGTGGTCAGCCACAGCCAGAAA
This sequence comes from Pseudomonas sp. FR229a, assembly GCF_030209115.1. Lineage (NCBI taxonomy): Bacteria > Pseudomonadati > Pseudomonadota > Gammaproteobacteria > Pseudomonadales > Pseudomonadaceae > Pseudomonas > Pseudomonas sp. FR229a. The sequence goes on from NZ_JARVSP010000018.1 coordinate 40,514, forward strand.
CGGAAAAAGTGCTTCAGACCCGCATTCAGCTCGAGCGAGCGATGGGCCGAGTAACGGTGCAGATAGACCGTGACGGCAACAATCGTCACATGGGTCATCAGCAGGGTGACCGCGACCAGTGACCAGGCCGACAAGCCAAGAAAACCTTCGTACCACATAGGCTATAGGGCCCTCGATAAAGATAAAAACAGCCGTTGCATTATCACTAAGCACACAGATAAAACCAGTCGCCCTTTCAGATAAGAAGTCGCTGAATGTTTCTTGACCTATAATTCCAACCTTTTTGTAGGGACATGGACGACCGAATGTCTGCGACTTACCGCGATGCCTTGCGTGCAGCGCTGCTCTACCTGGTACTGGCCGCCGTGTGGCTGCAGGTTTCTGATCATTTATTAAGCAAATTCTTCGATGACTCCGGTGAGCGGGCCCATTGGCAACTGATCAACGGTTATCTGCTGGCAGCGGTCAGCGCCGGGGTGATTTTTCTCGCGCGGGCGCGTCTGTGTCGGTTTCTCGGCATCGGCGCACGCTTGCGTGAGCGGCATACCGACCGCGAGCGCCTGCGTCAGGCGGCCGCCGTGTTCGACTGCACCCGCGAAGGTGTACTGGTCACCGACCATCGAGGCTCGATCGTCCACGTCAACCGCGCTTTCATCGAGATCACCGGTTATCGGCGCGACGAGGTCATCGGCCAGCAGCCCAGTCTGTTCAAGTCCGGCCATCATCCGCCGGGCTTCTATCAGGCGATGTTCGCTACCCTCGAGGCTGAAGGTGAATGGAGCGGCGAGATCTGGAACCGGCGCAAGACCGGCGAGATTTATCCACAGTGGCAGACGATCCGGGTGATTCACGATGATTTCGGTCGGCTCAGCCATTATGTGGCGGTGTTCTCCGACATCAGTGCGATCAAGGATTCCGAGTCCGAGCTCAAACACCTGGCGCATCACGATCCGTTGACCGATCTGCCCAATCGCCTGCTGTTCAGTGATCGCGCCGAGCAGGCGCTGGCGTCGGCGCAGACGCACAAGCGTGGCTGCGCGCTGCTGCTGCTCGATCTGGACCATTTCAAGATGATCAATGACAGCCTCGGGCATAACGTCGGTGATCGGTTACTCAAAGCGGTGGCGACGCGTTTGCAGGAACTGTTCGGCCCCGGCATCACCCTGGCGCGACTGGGCGGTGATGAATTCGCCGTGCTCGCGGAAAGTTGTCCACAGCCCGCGCAGGCGGCGGCATTGGCACAACGGATTCTGGACGCGTTGAAGGAGCCGATGCTGATTGACGGCAATCAACTGTTTATCAACGCCAGCATCGGCATCAGCCTGTTTCCCAGCGATGCCTTGAGCGCCGAGCAGTTGCTGCGCAACGCCGACAGCGCGCTGTTCAAAGCCAAAAGCAGCGGGCGCAACGGCTACGCGCTGTACACCGAAGAGCTGACCGCGCACGCTCAGCAACGGGTCGAAATCGCCTTCGAACTGCGCCGGGCATTGGAGCAGCAGGAATTGCGTGTCTATTACCAGCCGGTGCACGACCTGCAAAGCAGCCGTCTGATCGGCGTCGAGGCACTGGTGCGCTGGCAGCATCCGCAGCGCGGCCTGGTGTCACCGGCAGAATTCATTCCGATTGCCGAGCGCACCGGTCTGATCGCCGACATCGATGCCTGGGTGATGCAGCAGGCTTGTCGACAGATGTGCCAATGGCAGCAAAGCGGCGTGGTGCTGTCGTTCGTCGCGGTGAATGTCTCGTCGCGGCTGTTTGCCCGGCGTGAGCTTTACCAGCAGGTGGCGCAGGTGCTGCACGACACCGGGCTGGATCCGGCCCATCTGGAACTGGAAGTCACCGAAAGCGCGGTAATGGACGATCCAGAAGTGGCGCTGGAGCAAATGCATCGGTTGCGTGAACTGGGTGTGCGCCTGGCCATTGATGATTTCGGCACCGGCTATTCTTCGCTGCTGCGGCTCAAGCGCCTGCCGGTGCAGAAACTCAAGATCGATCAGGGTTTCGTTGCCGGGTTGCCCTGGGACGAGGATGACGTGGCGATTGTCCGGGTGATCATCGCGCTGGCGCGGAGCATGGGAATGCAGGTGCATGCCGAGGGGATCGAGGAGGTTGAGCAAGCGGCGTTTTTGCTTGAGCAGGCGTGTGATCTGGGGCAGGGATATTGGTTTGGGCGACCAATTTCTGCGGCGGAAATTGATTGGGAGCGTGCTCCACTGATTAGTTAAAGATCAAAAGATCGCAGCCTTCGGCAGCTCCTACGGGGATCGGTGCAGGAGTTGATACAGGCTGTGATCTTTTGCTTTTACAGGCTGCAACCCCTTGTGCGGGCAGACAAACATTTCTGGTTATATAAACATTCTTAAATAGTCTTTTTAAGAATATCCGTGCCTCTCTTATATTGCTCCCACGCCGAACGCAGTGCCGCCCACTGCCAGGCAAAATCCCTTCAAAGGAGCAGCACCATGAGCGCATCCCTTCGCAGCGTTGACGGTCAGGACGAAAGCACCATCTTGCGTGAAATCCAGAGCGCCCTGCGCGATCTGCGGTTCGGCGCGGTGGAGATCACTGTGCACAACGCGCAAGTCGTACAGATCGAACGCAAAGAGAAATTCCGTTTGCAGCAACCCGGTAAACAACCGGGCTGAGCTTAAGATCAAAAGATCGCAGCCTTCGGCAGCTTCTACAGGGGGCTGTGTGCAGGAGCTGGCGAAGGCGGCGATCTTTCAACGGGACCCGATTCCAGCAATACATAAGAAAAAGCCACCACCAAGAATTCCAGGAGCTTTCACCATGTCGTCGATTCGCCGTTACGCTTTGGCCGCGCTGGCCAGTGCCGTGTTTGCCGGTTCCGCCGTTGCCAAGGATTACGAACTGCTCAACGTGTCGTATGACCCGACGCGCGAGCTGTATCAGGAATACAACGCCGAATTCATCAAGTTCTGGCAGAAGGATCATGCTGGCGACACGGTGAAAATCCAGCAATCCCATGGTGGTTCGGGCAAGCAGGGTCGTGCGGTGATCGACGGTCTGCGTGCTGACGTGGTGACCCTGGCCCTGGCCGGCGACATCGATGAAATCGCCAAGCTCGGCAAGACTCTGCCGGCCGACTGGCAGAAGCGTCTGCCGGAAGCGAGCACGCCGTACACCTCGACCATCGTGTTCCTGGTGCGCAAGGGCAACCCGAAAGGCATCAAGGACTGGGGCGATCTGGTCAAGAATGACGTCTCGGTGATCACGCCGAACCCGAAAACCTCGGGCGGTGCACGCTGGAACTTCCTCGCGGCGTGGGCCTATGGCCTGAAAGCCAACGGCGGGGATGAAGCCAAGGCCAAGGAATACGTACAAACCCTGTTCAAGCACGTGCCGATCCTCGACACCGGCGCCCGTGGTTCGACCATCACCTTCGTCAACAACGGTCAGGGCGACGTGTTGCTGGCCTGGGAGAACGAAGCATTCCTGGCGCTGAAAGAAGATGGCGGCGCCGACAAGTTCGACATCGTCGTACCTTCGCTGTCGATCCTCGCCGAACCGCCAGTGGCCGTGGTCGACAAGAATGCCGAGAAGAAGGGCAACGCGCAGATCGCCGAAGCCTATCTCAAGCACCTGTACAGCCCGGCCGGCCAGGAAATCGCCGCGAAAAACTTCTATCGTCCACGTGACAAGGACGTAGCGGCCAAATATGCCCAGCAGTTCCCGAAACTGGAGCTGGTGACCATCGACAAGGACTTCGGCGGCTGGAAATCCGCGCAGCCGAAATTCTTCAACGACGGTGGCGTGTTCGACCAGATTTATCAGGCGCAGTAATCTCACTCGAAACGAGCCTGAAGTTCAGGCACAAACCATGTGGGAGCGAGCCTGCTCGCGAAGGCGGTCTATCAGCGACAGGGATGTTGACTGATACTCCCTCTTCGCGAGCCGGCTCGCTCCCACATTGATGCGTTTTCAACCAGGGACTTTTATGTCGCGTCGTATCTCCCCCGTCATACCCGGCTTCGGGCTGACGCTGGGTTACACCTTGGTGTACCTCAGCCTGATTGTGCTTATCCCGCTGGCGGCGATGTTCGTCCATGCCGCCCAGCTGACCTGGGATCAGTTCTGGACGATCATTTCCGCACCGCGTGTGCTGGCGGCGTTGAAGCTGAGCTTCGGTACCGCGCTGTGTGCGGCGATCATCAACGGCATCATCGGTACGTTGCTGGCCTGGGTGCTGGTGCGCTACACCTTCCCCGGGCGCAAGGTGATCGACGCGATGATCGATCTGCCGTTCGCCCTGCCCACCGCCGTGGCCGGTATCGCGCTGACGGCGCTGTACACGCCGACCGGTCTGGTCGGCCAGTTCGCCGCCGACCTCGGCTTCAAGATCGCCTACACGCCGCTGGGCATCACCCTTGCCCTGACTTTCGTGACCCTGCCGTTCGTGGTGCGCACGGTGCAGCCGGTGCTGGCCGATATTCCCCGTGAAGTCGAAGAGGCGGCCGCCTGCCTCGGTGCTAAACCATTACAGGTGTTCCGCCACATTCTGCTGCCGGCGCTGTTGCCGGCGTGGTTGACCGGTTTCGCTCTGGCGTTCGCTCGGGGTGTCGGCGAGTACGGTTCGGTGATCTTCATCGCCGGCAACATGCCGATGAAAACCGAAATCCTGCCGCTGCTGATCATGGTCAAACTCGACCAGTACGATTACACCGGCGCCACCTCCATCGGCGTGCTGATGCTCGTGGTTTCCTTCGTCCTGTTGCTGCTGATCAACTTGCTGCAGCGGCGCATCGAAACCCCATAAGGAGGCGCGAACATGTCCCAATCGTCTATTGCGGCCGCGTCCTCGGCCAACGCTGCGCGGCGTGGCAGTGCGACCTCGCGCAGAATCCTGATCGGTCTTGGCTGGCTGATCTTTTTCCTGTTTCTGCTGCTGCCGCTGTTCATCGTTGTATCGCAGGGTTTGAAGAATGGCCTTGGCGCGTTCTTCACCGCGATTTTTGAACCGGACGCGCTGTCGGCGCTGAAACTTACGGTGATCGCCGTGCTGATCTCGGTGCCGCTGAACCTGGTGTTCGGCGTCAGTGCGGCGTGGTGCGTGAGCAAATACTCGTTCCGTGGCAAGAGCATGCTGGTCACGCTGATCGACCTGCCGTTCTCGGTGTCGCCGGTGATCGCCGGTCTGGTCTACGTGCTGATGTTCGGTGCGCAAGGCCTGTTCGGGCCGTGGCTGCAGGATCACGACATCCAGATCGTCTTCGCCTTGCCGGGCATTGTCCTGGCGACGATTTTCGTCACCGTGCCGTTCGTGGCTCGTGAACTGATCCCGCTGATGCAGGAGCAAGGCACCCAGGAAGAGGAGGCCGCGCGCCTGCTCGGTGCCAATGGCTGGCAGATGTTCTGGCACGTCACCGTACCCAACATCAAGTGGGGTCTGATTTATGGCGTGGTGCTGTGTACTGCGCGAGCCATGGGTGAGTTTGGTGCGGTGTCGGTGGTTTCCGGGCACATTCGCGGGGTGACCAACACCTTGCCGCTGCACGTCGAGATCCTCTACAACGAATACAACCACGTGGCCGCGTTCGCCGTGGCGAGCCTGTTGCTGATCCTGGCGCTCTTCATCCTGCTGCTCAAGCAGTGGAGCGAAAACCGTATCAACCGCCTGCGCGCCAGCGCCGCGGAGGAATAATTCATGTCGATCGAAGTGCGTAACGTCAGCAAGAATTTCAATGCGTTCAAAGCGCTGGACAACATCAGCCTGGATATCCAGAGCGGCGAGCTGGTCGCGCTGCTGGGCCCTTCGGGCTGCGGCAAAACCACCTTGCTGCGCATTATTGCCGGTCTGGAAACCCCGGATCAGGGCAACATCGTCTTTCACGGCGAAGACGTTTCCGGCCACGATGTGCGGGATCGCAACGTCGGTTTCGTGTTCCAGCATTACGCCTTGTTCCGCCACATGACGGTGTTCGACAACGTCGCGTTTGGCCTGCGCATGAAGCCGAAAAACCAGCGCCCGAGCGAAAGCCAGATCGCGGCCAAGGTCCACGAACTGCTGAACATGGTGCAACTGGACTGGCTGTCGGATCGTTATCCGGAGCAATTGTCCGGTGGTCAGCGTCAGCGTATCGCCCTGGCCCGTGCCTTGGCGGTCGAGCCGAAAGTATTGCTGCTCGACGAGCCGTTCGGCGCCCTCGACGCCAAGGTGCGCAAGGAACTGCGGCGCTGGCTGGCGCGGCTGCACGAAGACATCAACCTGACTTCGGTGTTCGTGACCCACGACCAGGAAGAAGCAATGGAAGTCGCCGACCGTATCGTGGTGATGAACAAGGGCGTGATCGAGCAGATCGGCTCACCGGGCGACGTCTACGAAAACCCGGCCAGTGATTTCGTCTATCACTTCCTTGGCGACTCGAACCGCTTGCTGCTCAGCGACGACAACCACGTGCTGTTTCGCCCGCACGAAGTGTCGTTGTCCAGGCATGAGCTGGAAGATCACCATGCCGCTGAAGTGCGCGATATCCGCCCACTGGGTGCGACGACGCGGGTGACGCTGAAGGTCGAAGGGCAGACTGATCTGATCGAAGCCGAGGTGGTGAAAGACCACGACAGCCTGATCGGCCTGGCCAAGGGTGAAACCTTGTTCTTCAAACCGAAGGTCTGGCAGAAAGTCGCTAACCTCTAAAAGCAAAAGCTTCGCGAGCAGGCTCGCTCCCACAATTGGAATGCGTTTTTCTGTGGGAGCGAGCCTGCTCGCGAAAGCGGTCTAAACAGCCGCACGATTCGGATTGACCCGCACCACCCCCGCCCGCAACTCGATCTCTTGTTTCAATTCCTGCCGCAGCCCGAGCAAAAACGCCAGTTCCGCGACGACAAACAACGGCCCGACAATCAGCCCGCTGATGTCATCGACAAACGCCGGTTTGCGCCCTTCATAGTGATGCCCGACAAACTGGATCGCCCAGCCGATCACGAACATCGCCAGGCCGCTGCTCAGCCAGACCAGGGTGCTTTGCTGCGCCAGTGCATGTCCGACCCACACCGACAGGCCCATCAGCAGCGTCATCAACGCACCGAGCTGCAACTCCAGACGCAGGTAAAACCACGCCGACGCCAGCGCCACGACAACGGCGGGAGATACCCACAACCCGCCCAGCGACCACTCCGGCCGAGACAGCAGAACCGCGACCGCCACTACGATCAGCGGTATGCCGATAAAGTGGCTGACGATGTTGCGCGGGTCGCGGTGGTAGGCGGCGTATTGACTGAGGTGGTCGACGAGGCTTTTCATTGTTGTTCCTCCAGTGGGGTTGAATGCATCATCCCTCGGGATCGGCGCTCGCTCTGTCGGGCAGGCGACACTCCAGGAGTGGTTATGCAAATTCGTGCACGGTTGCTCAACGGCCAGTGGTTCAGTCATCTGCCGCTGTCCTTTCAGGATAGTCTGCTGGCGTTGGCCCGAGAGCGGCGGCTGACCGCGGGGCAGCGGCTGTTCCAGCGCGGCGATGCGCCGTGCGGTCTGTACGCGGTGCTCGATGGCGCGGTGCGCATCGGCGCAGTCAGCGAGCAGGGCAAGGAGGCGTTGTTGAGTCTGGTGGAGGCGCCGCACTGGTTCGGCGAAATCTGTCTGTTTGACGGCCAGCCACGCACCCATGATGCCTATGCCGTCGGGGCATGCACCTTGCTGAATATTCCGCAGGCGGCGCTGCTCAAACTGCTCGACGACCAGCCGCAGTATTGGCGGCATCTGGCGCTGCTGATGAGCCACAAGTTGCGCCTGGCCTTCATCAATCTTGAACAACTGAGCCTGCTGCCGGCCCCGGCGCGCTTGGCTCATCGCTTGTTGATGATCGCCGAAGGCTACGGCGAACTCGACGCACCACGCCGGACGCTGCAACTGCCGCAGGAGCAGTTGGCAGCGATGCTGTCGCTGTCTCGGCAGACTACCAATCAGATCCTCAAGGACTTGCAGGGGCAGGGGATTATTGATCTGGCTTACGGCGAGATCGAAATCCTCGATAGCGCGCGATTGCGGGCCTTGGCCACGATTTGAGATTTCACACCGAACCATTGTAGGAGTGAGCCTGCTCGCGATAGCGGTATGTCAGTCACACATGAATCAACTGACAGATTGCTATCGCGAGCAGGCTCACTCCTACAGGGGATCTACGTTTGGATTACGAACCGCGATAGGTCGAGAAACCGTACGGGCTCAGCAGCAGCGGGATGTGGTAGTGCTGATCGGTCTGCTTGACCTGGAAGATCACCGGAATTTCCGGGAAGAACGTCTCGTGCTTGATCTTCTGGTAGTACTCGCCGGTCTTGAACACCACGCGGTATTCACCGGCCTCGAATGGCTGTTTGGCCGGGAACAGTTCGGCGATCCGCCCTTGCTCGTTGGTGGTGCCTTGGGCCAGTGGCTGCCAGTTTTCGCCGACGTGTTTTTCCAGGGTGACGTTGATGCCCGGTGATGGCAGGCCGTTTTCCAGGTTGAGCACGTGCACGCTCAGCGGGTTGCCGGCGGCCAGCGCCAGGCTGGAAACAGCGCTCAGGCCGAGGGCGGCGAGGGTCATGCGCAGGGTGGTCATGGTGGATCTCCTTAGTGGGAACGGGTGATGGTCAGGCCGGCTTTGTCGGCGGCGGCGAGGGCGCAGTTTTCGTCTTGCTCACCGCCGCCGGAACCGGCCACGCCCATGGCGCCGACCAGTTCGCTGCCGGCGAACAGCGGAATGCCGCCGCCGAGCAAGAGCAATTCGTCGAGGGTGTTGAGGTTGGCGGTTTCCGCGTTGCTGCGGGCGCGCTCGGCGAAGAGCCGCGTCGGGGTCTTGGTCGACAGCGCGGTGTAGGCCTTGCGCTGACTGGCGGCGGTGTTATGCGGGCCGACGCCGTCACCACGCAGCGTCACCAACAGGTTGCCGCCACGGTCGAGCACCGACACCGTGCCGGTGCAGCTGCTCATCGCCTTGTCGGCCAGCCAGCGTGCGGTTTTCAGATCGAGGTCGGCGTGGCGCGGCAGTTCCGGTGTGGCGCTCGCGGCGCCGCTGAGGCCGAGGATCAGGCTGGCGACAAGGTATTTGACGGTCATGGGCAGGCTCCGAATGGGGATGTCTGCACCTTAACCGGCGCACTTCGTCAGAACCCCGTCAGGCGGATTACAAGTTTGTAATGGGCAACGACGCCGAACACGCCTAGCCTGTGTGCCTGATCAATCGAGGTGTGCCATGCGTTTGCTGGTCGTAGAAGATGAAGCCAAAACCGCCAATTTCCTCGCCAAGGGCCTGGGCGAGTCGGGTTTTGCCGTAGATGTGGCGCTCAATGGTCTCGACGGCCGCTATTTTATCGAGCAGCAGGCATATGACCTGATCATCCTCGACGTGATGCTGCCCGGTCTCAACGGCTGGCAATTGCTGCAACTGATCCGCCAGCGCGGCGCCACACCGGTGCTGTTTCTCACCGCCAAGGACGCCATCGAAGACCGCGTCCGTGGGCTGGAGCTGGGTGCCGATGATTACCTGCTCAAACCCTTCGCCTTCGCCGAATTGCTCGCGCGGGTGCGCACGCTGCTGCGACGCGGGCCGATGCGCGAAGCCGAGTCGTACAACATCGCTGATCTGGAGATCGACGTGTTGCGCCGCCGGGTCAGTCGCGGCGGCCAACGCATTGCCCTGACCAACAAAGAGTTTGCCTTGCTGCAGTTGCTCGCCAGCCGCCAGGGCGAAGTGCTTTCGCGCACGCTGATCGCATCGCAGGTGTGGAACCTGAATTTCGACAGCGACACCAACATGGTCGAAGTCGCAGTCCGACGCTTGCGCGCCAAGGTCGACGACCCGTACATGCCGAAACTTATCCACACCGTGCGTGGCGTCGGTTATCAGCTGGAAGCGCCGGACGATGTGGAGTAGATCGATCGCCTGGCGTCTGGCGCTGGCCTTCGCCGTGGTCTGCGCGCTGGTGCTCAGCGCAATCGGCGTTTTTCTCTACCGCTCGCTGGCCTCCGAATTGGCTTTCCGTGACGACATGGCCTTGCTTGGACGCCTGGAACAAGTGCGCGCCTTGCTCGCTGACAGCGACAGCCTCGACGCTTTGCAGGCACGGCCACGGCTGTACCAGAACATGCTCGGCAATCTCGACAGCCTGCTGCTGGTGCGCCGCGCCGACGGCTCCAGCGTGATCGCGATCAACCCGCGTCAGCGCGAATTGCCAGCGCTCAATGCATTAGCGCGAGAACAACTGCCGCAACGCCGCGACGTGCTCACCTGGCAGGCCAGCGACGGTGCCGAACTGGCATTGCTCTCCGGTCAGGCCCAAGGCCCCAACGGTGAAACCCTGACGGTGATCGCCGGCAAAGTGCTCAGCGAGCGCGAGCAGATGCTCGGCAGTTATCGCCTGCGCCTGTATCTGGCTGTCGGCCTCGGCGCATTGCTCGCCTTTGCGCTGGGCCTGTTGTTGCTGCGTCGGGGGCTGCAACCGTTGCATCAGTTGAGCGAAGCGGTGCGCAACATCGATCTGCGCAGCCTCGATCGACGCCTGCCGACCGAGGGCACGCCGACCGAACTGCGCGAGCCGGTGCACGCGCTCAACGCCATGCTGGCGCGGCTGGACGACAGTGTGCAGCGTCTGTCGCAGTTCTCTGCCGACCTCGCCCACGAAATCCGCACGCCGTTGCACACCTTGCTGGCCAGCAACGGCCAGGCTCTGAACCATCCGCGCAGCACGGCGGAATATCAGGACGTGCTGGCCTCGAACATGGAAGAGTTCGAACGGCTCAAGCGCATGGCCGAGAACCTGATGTTTCTCGCCCGCGCCGAACAGGCCGAACGCGCGCTCAACCTGCAAACACTGGACTTGCGCAGCGTCGGCGACGAGCTCTGCGATTACTTCGAAGCCCTGGCCGATGACCGCGACCTCCAACTGCAAAACCGCATGCACGGCGAATTGCCCGCCGACCAGCAACTGCTGCAACGCGCCCTCGGCAACCTGTTGGCCAACGCTGTGCGTCACGCCGACCCCGGCACCCTGATCAGCCTTCGCCGCCGCGATGAACCGGGTATGTGCTGGCTGCAAGTACACAACTACGGCCCGATCATCCCGCCTGAGCATCTGGGCAAACTGTTCGATCGCTTTTATCGCGTCGACCCTTCGCGAGCCGAACCGGGGGATTCGGGCGGGTTGGGGCTGGCGATAGTGCAGTCGATCATGCAGTTGCATGGCGGGCAGGTGCGGGTGAGTAGTGATGTGGCGGGGACGGTGTTTGAGTTGGGGTTTGAGGAGCGGTGTTAAGACGTAAGCGATGGCTGACGATGTACGCTAAGCTCATTTAATTGCATTGTTGATGATGCAATTAAATTTTTTTGGTGGATTTGCATTGTAAACAATGCATTTGGGGCGGTGATGGAAAAAATTGGCGAGTTGATCAGAAGCTTGCGTAAGGCTGAAAAGCTGTCCCAGCAAGCTTTGGCGCAGCAATACGGCATGAGCCGCGCAACAATCTCGGGGATTGAAAACAACACAATCTCGGAAATCGGTCTGCGTAAAGTCGAAGCGATTCTTAACGGATTCGGCTACGAATTGGCCGCAATCCCCCGCGCCTCTCGACGGCCGACACTCGACACGCTGCGCAAGGTGAACTTCCATGGCTGAGGCATTGGACCGCTTGCAGGTCTGCGTCGGCGGCCATGAGGTTGGAAGATTGGGGCGCGGGCACGCAGATGTCGACAGCGTGTTCAGCTATCGGGACGATGCGATTGATGAAAATGCCGTTTCGCTGACCATGCCGACACGCCTGGAAAGTTATGGTTGTGAACGCGGCATTCATCCGATATTCGAGATGAATCTTCCTGAAGGTGCGTTGCGCGATGAGTTGGTCCGGCGTTTCAGCAAAGCCGTGCGCGGCTTCGATGACTTCGCTTTACTAAGTATCGTCGGCCCGCATCAACTCGGGCGTCTTTCGATCGCGAGCGCATCGACAACTGATCGTCCACCTGAAACCTCGCTCGCTGAGTTGTTGGTTCATGACGGTGCGCAAGGTTTGTTCGAGGATCTTTTGCAGACTTACGGGCAGTATTCCGGGGTTTCAGGCGTGCAGCCCAAAGTATTGGTGCGTGACAGTGCCGCTGCAATAGACCGACTGACGCACCGAGGCACGACTCATCTGGTCAAAGCCTTCCGTGCCGAAGAGTATCCCGAGCTGGCAACCAACGAATATTTCTGCCTGCGCGCTGCGCAACTTTGTGGCCTCGACGTGCCGCACTTCGAACTCAGCGAGCATGGCAAATTTCTCGTCATCGAGCGTTTTGACTTGAGCGACACCGGATACCTCGGTTTCGAAGACTTTTGCGTGCTCAACGGCTGGCCGTCGAAGGCCAAATACGATGGCTCTTACGAAGGAGTCGCACGGCAGATCAAGGCGTTTGTTTCGCCCTCATTACTCAAGCACGCACTGGAAGCTTTCTTCAAGATTGTCGCTTTATCGGCGGCATTGAAAAACGGCGATGCCCACCTGAAAAACTTTGGCGTGCTCTATGAGGATTGTGGCGAGCGCGCATTGGTCAGGCTGGCTCCGGCGTACGACATCATCACCACGTCGGTGTACATCAAGAGCGATAGTATGGCACTGCTGTTGGGCGGTTCGAAGGCGTGGCCCAAGCATAAAATGCTTACCAAGTTTGGTCGTACGGCCTGCAATCTAAGTGAAGCGCGTTGCAACCAGTTACTGCAAATGGTCGCGCAGGGTGTACAGCAAGCGCTGGGCGAAATGGCGGAGTACAGCGCAAATCATCCTGCCTTCGCAGAGGTGGGCGCTGCAATGATCGAACAATGGTCGGCCGGTCTGGCGCGCAGCCTGCGCAACAGTTGAAACTCAGCGCAACTGATCCCGAAACTGCCCCGGCGTCATCCCCGTCCAGCGCTTGAACGCGCGGCTGAAGCTGCTGGTGTCGGCGAAGCCCAGCAGATAGCTGACTTCACTCAACGAACACTGTGGATCGCGCAGGTGCAACAGCGCGAGGTTTTCACGGCTTTCGTTGAGCAGGGTGTCGAAGCGACACCCTTCGTCGGCAAGATGCCGTTGCAGGCTGCGCAGGCTCAGGTGCAAGGCCTGGGCGATGCGTTCGGCGCTCGGTTCGCCTTCGGGCAATTGTTCTTCAATGGCATCGCGCACTTTGCGTTCCCAGGTCAGCGGTTTGAGCTGGGCGAGGGTGCGTTTGAGTACGGCTTCGTTGTGTTCGGCCAGTTCCGGGTTGGCGTCATCGAGGTGGCTGTCGAAGTCGGAGAGGGCGAACTCCAGGCGGTCTTCGGCGGCGGAAAAATACACTGGCGCGCGGAGGACTTTGTGCCATTGCTGGGCGTCGTGTGGTTCCGGGCGGCGCAAATACACCGCCAGCGGTGCATAGTCACGGCCGAGACGATTGCGGCAGGTGCGCACGTAGATCGCCGCGAAGGCGTCGATGGCTTCGAAGGCCGGGGCCGGGTTGCCTGAGGGGATTTTCAGGCGGAATTGATAGCGGTCTTCGCGGCGGCTCAGTTCCAGCTCCAGCGCATCGCTGACCACCGGGTGATAACGCACGATGCGCTCGAACACCTCGCGCAAACTGCCGCTGGCCACCAGTGCATAACCGAGCGCGTGGAACGTGGTCGGGCTGACGAAGCGCGACACGCGCAAGCCCAGCGCCGGATCGCCGCTGGCCTCAACCGCGAGTGCCCACAAACGCGTGGTGCCGGACAGCGGATAACGCGCGTTAGGGTCGTCCATCAGCGTCGGGTCGAGCCCGGCCTGCTGGCACAGGGCGAGGCTGTCCAGACCCAGCGCGTCGAGTTGCTTGCGCAGGGCACGGGTCCAGCTGGCGAGGGAGGTCGGTTCCTTCATGCTGATTGGCGCGTCCGGTCAACAGGTTGGCGTTCTTGGCTAGCGCGGTTCAAGCCCCGGCGAGGCACGATGCACACATCTTAGACCGGAGGATGGAAGCATGGACGGTACTTCTGCAAGCCCTGAACGACTGAATGCGGCGCAGCGCTCGGCGCATATTCGCCAGGTAGTGCTGGCCAAAGGTGTGGAATTGCGTGAGCGCTACCCGATTCTCCAGCATCAGGATGCTCTGGGCGCGGGGATTCTGGCGTTCGCGCTGGCCGGGATGATTGGATCAGCGGCGCTGTACATCACCGGCCATATGGCCTGGTGGGTGTGCCTGTTGCTCAATGGGTTTTTCGCCTCGCTGACCCATGAGCTTGAGCACGACCTGATCCACAGCATGTATTTCCGCAAGCAGCGCGTGCCGCACAACCTGATGATGGGCCTGGTCTGGCTGGCGCGGCCGAGCACGATCAACCCGTGGATCCGCCGTCATCTGCACCTCAACCACCACAAGGTGTCCGGCACCGAAGCCGACATGGAAGAGCGTGCGATCACCAACGGCGAGCCGTGGGGTTTTGCGCGGCTGTTGATGGTGGGCGACAACCTCATGTCGGCGTTCATCCGTCTGCTGCGGGCCAAAACCTGGGCGCACAGGCTGAGCATCGGCAAACGCGTGCTCAAGGTCTACGCACCGTTGGCGCTGCTGCACTGGGGCGCGTGGTATGTGTTTCTCGGCTTTCATGCGGCGAACGGCATCGCCTATTGGCTGGGCTCGCCAATCGAGTGGTCGGCCACCACGCTTTCGGTAATGCAGGTGATCGATATTGCCGCCGTGGTGATCATCGGCCCGAACGTGCTGCGCACTTTTTGCCTGCATTTCATCAGCTCGAACATGCATTACTACGGTGACGTCGAACCGGGCAATGTGCTGCAGCAATGTCAGGTGCTGAACCCGTGGTGGCTGTGGCCGTTGCAGGCGTTTTGCTTCAACTTCGGCAGCAGTCACGGGATTCATCATTTCGTGGTGAAGGAGCCGTTTTACATTCGCCAGATGACGGTGCCGGTGGCGCATAAGGTAATGCGCGAGATGGGCGTGCGTTTCAATGATTTCGGCACGTTTGGCCGGGCGAACCGGTTTGTGCGCAGGGACGAAGAGGTGGTGTCCGGGGAAGTGGTGGAGGCCTGACAGATGCCCCTCACCCTAACCCTCTCCCGGGGCGAGAGGGGACTGATCGAGGTGTTTAGGCTTGATACATCGACCTGAAATTCCGTGCCGAACTCAGGTTTGAAAAGCATGAAGATCTGCTCCCTTTCCCCCTCTCCCTCTGGGAGAGGGCTGGGGTGAGGGGCTCTTGATCTTGCTTCAATCCGGCTGAAACGGCGAAGCACTGAGGATCACCCCGGTCTCCTCGACATACCGCTGCCAATGCCCGATCAGGTCAGTGAGTTTCTGCGGCTGACTCAATGCCAGGTCATGAATCTCCCCCGGATCGCTCGCCAGATCATAGAGCTGCCAGGTCGCCGGCCCCACCGGCCCGGGGATCCACACCGCTTTCCACGACCCTTGGCGAATTGCCCGGCGTCCGAACAATTCCCAACCCGTCACGGTGTGTTCGTCATGCACCTGCGTGGTCTCGCCGGACAAAAAGCCCAGCCACGATTTACCGCGCAGTGGCGCCACGGCTTTGCCTTTCCACTGTTTGCCCGGATGCCGCACGCCAGCCAGATCGAGGATGGTCGGGGTGATGTCCATCACCGTGCCGAAACCATGGCTGATCTGCCCTTTGAGCGGCAGTTGCGGATAGTGCAGCAGCGCCGGCACGCGGATCCCGCCCTCGGTGGTAAACGCTTTGAACAACCGCGACGGCGCGGTCGCCACCTGTGCCCAGTTCGGCCCGTACCAGACGTAGGAATTGGCCCGGCCGATGTTGTCGAGGCTGTTGTCGTAATGCTGGTTCAGGTAGGTCATCAACTCCGGACCGAACTTGGGGAACGCTTCCAGCAGCGCGCCTTCTGCACCGTTATCGGACATGAACAGGATAAAGGTGTTATCGAGTTGGCCTTGCTGGCGCAAATAATCGACCACACGGCCGATGTTCCAGTCCATGCGCTCGACCATCGCCGCGTAGACCTCCATCGCTCGTGCGGATATCTGCTTTTGCTCGTCGCTCAAGGCGTCCCACTGTGCGCTGAGTTGAATCAGCGGATGCGGCTCGACGTCAGCCTCGATCAGGCCCAGCGCCTTGAGTTTTTCCAGGCGTTCGAGTCGTAGCACTTCCGGGCCGGCATCGTAGCGGCCACGGTATTTCTCAACGATCTCGGCGGGCGCCTGCAACGGCCAGTGCGGTGCGGAGAACGGCAGATAGGCGAAGAACGGCCGGGTCTGATCGCGTTCCTTGAGGTACTGCAGCAACTTGTCGCCGAAGGCATCGGAGGAATAGAAATCCTTCGGCAACTCGTCGAGAAACTGATCGTCTTCGATGTACAGCGCCGGGGTGGATTTCAGCAGCCCGGGGGTTTGCTCATCGTAGGTCGGCTCGAACCCATAGTGGTTGGCGGCGCCCGGCAACAGCGAAAATGATCGCTCGAAGCCGCGCGCATGGGGCGCCAGTTCGGCCTTCAGACCCAGATGCCATTTGCCGCTCATCAAGGTCTGATACCCGGCCTCGCGCAGCAGCTCGGGCAAGGCGACGACGCGGTCATTGAGGTAGCCCTCGTAGCCGGGTTTGCCGATCAGTTCCGGAGTCAACGCTTCGGCCATGGTGCCGATGCCGGCGATGTGGTGATCGGTGCCGGTCAGCAGCATCGAACGCGTCGGCGAGCAGGTCGGCGCAGTGTGAAAATCAGTCAGGCGCAGGCCGTTGTCGGCCAGTGCATCGAGGTTCGGCGTAGCGATTTCGCCGCCGAACGCACCGATATCGGAAAAGCCCAGATCGTCGGCCAGAATCACCAGAAAGTTGGGACGTTGCGGCATCGCGAAACTCCTGTTCAGCAGGCAATGAACGTCAGCGGCAGATCGCGGATCTGCACCGGTGCGCTCGGTTGGTAGTGGTCATCACTGGTCAATTCGTGCAGCAGTTCTTCGCGCAACTGATGGAAGTCGTAACCGCTGCGCTGGCGCGGGTGCGGCAAGGCGATGTCGACCACTTGCTTGATCCGCCCCGGACGCGGCTCCATCACCACCACGCGGTCGGCGAGAAAGATTGCTTCCTCGACATCGTGGGTCACCAGAATCGTGGTGATCCTTGCCCGTTCGCGGATCGCCAGCAGCTCGTCCTGCATTTGCTGACGGGTCAGCGCATCGAGGGCACCGAAAGGTTCGTCGAGCAGCAGGATGCGTGGGCTGGCGACGAGGCCGCGGGCAATCGCCACGCGCTGGGCCATGCCGCCAGAAAGCTGATGCGGATAGGCCTCGGTGAAATCGCTGAGGCCGACCAGCTCGATGAAATCCTTGATGCGCTGTTGTTTCTGCGCCCCGCTCAGCGGTTCGTTGACCAGGCCCAGGCCGATGTTGTCGGCGACCGTCAGCCATGGGAACAGGCGATGTTCCTGAAAGACGATGCCGCGCTCGCCGCCGATGCCGCTGACGGCTTTGCCGTCGACGCTGATCTGGCCGCGAAACTCGGTGTCGAGGCCGACCAGCAAACGCAACAGGGTGGATTTGCCACAGCCGCTGGAACCGACAATGGCGACAAATTCGCCCTCGGCGATGTCCAGGTTGAATTCACGGATCGCCTCCAGTTCGAAACCGTTGACGGCGAAGGATTTGCCTACGTGGTTGAAGCTGACAATCGGTGCGTTCATGCGTGTCTCCAGCGGGTCGCGCGAATTTCCAGGCGTTGGCCGATCAGGTTGAGCAGGGCGCCAGTAAGGCCGACCAGCAGCATGCCGGCCATGATCAGGTCCATGCGCAGCAGCTGTTGCGCGCCGATCATCTGGCTGCCAATGCCGCCATTGGACGGCATGAAATATTCGGCGCCGATGGTGCCCAGCCAGGCGTAGATCAGGCTCAGTCGCAGCCCGGCGAAAATCCCCGGTGCAGCGCCCGGCAGCACCAGTCGGCGCAGCCGCTGGCCGAGGTTCAGGCGCAGCACTTGCGCGGCTTCGTTGAGTTGCGGCGACAGGTTGGCGACGCTGCGCTGGGTGGCGATGAACAGCGGGAAGAATGCAGCGAGGGCGACGAATACCCACTTGGCCAGTTCGCCCAAGCCGAACCACGCGGTGAGCAGCGGCACCCAGGCGAAAATCGCGATCTGCCGCAGTGCGGCGAATGTCGGGCCGAGCAGACGTTCACTGAGACGCGACAGGCCGAGCAGCAAGCCCAGGGCGAAACCGAGTCCGCCACCGATCAGCAAACCGCCGAGGGTGCGGCTCAGGCTCAGCGCCATGCCGTTGACCAGCGTGCCGTCGAGCAGTCCGTTCCATGCCGTGCTCAGCACAGCCGCAGGGCTGACCAGAATGCTCGCGTCGACCCACTGTTGATCATTGGCCAGTTGCCACAGCGCCAGCAACCCCAGCGGCAGCAGCCACGGTTGCAGGCGTTGCCAGCCTTGATAGCGTGGGCCGCGAGTGATGTGTGCGGTGGCCGGGTGTGGCCAGTGCACCAGTTTGCGGTCGAGCAGACCGATGCCGCGATCCATGGCCACGCCGATCAGACCGATGATCACGATGCACACGAACACGATGTCGAGCATGAACAGCTGCCGCGCCCAGACCATCAGATAGCCGATGCCTTCACTGGAGGCCAGCAGCTCGACGGCCAGCAACGAGGTCCAGCCGGCGGCGAGTGCCAGGCGCACACCGGCCATGAATGCCGGCAGCGCCGCTGGGAGCACCAGACGCCGAATCAGCAGAAGTGGCGGCAAGCGCAACACGGCGGCGGCTTCGCGCAGTTTCGGTTGCGCATCGCGAACGCCGACCAGCGTGTGCAGGGTTACCGGCACGACGATGGCTTTGATCAACACCACCAGTTTCAGCACTTCGCCGATGCCGAAAAACACCATGAACAGCGGAATCCATGCCAGCGTCGGCACCTGCGCCAACCCGGCGAAAGTCGGGAAGATCAGTCGCTCCAGACGTCGGCTGAAACCCAGTGCGGCGCCGAGCACCGCGCCGGCCGAAACGCCTGCCAGCAAGCCCCAGAACAACCGTTGCAGGCTGATCCACAAATGGCTCCACAACTCGCCTTGCGCCAGTTCCACGGCACTGCTCCACACCAGCGACGGCGCCGGCAGGATCTGCTCGCTCATCCACTGGTTGCGCGCGGCCAGCCACCACAGGACGAACAGGCTGACGGGCAACAGCCAGGGCAGCAGACGTTGATGCAGACTGGGCCAGGAGCGGCGGTTTTTCAGTGGCGGCGCGGCCAGCGGCAGGCTGAGCAGGGATTGACGGGCCATGGGTGACCTCCGTTGTCGGGTTGCATCAAGATCGGGTCAAGACCAGAAGATCGCAGCCTTCGGCAGCTCCTGCATGGATCGCATTCCCCTGTAGGAGCTGCCGAAGGCTGCGATCTTTAGCGGTATTAGCCACACTAAAATAGTTATAAGCCAACGAGAAAAATATCAATTTGGAGATAAGCGAAGCCATTTAAGGCTTACAGCCCGTACGCATCCAATGCATTCGAAGAATATTTTCGATGCTGTTGATGCATATCGCGCTGCAAGCCGCATTCGCTCTCGCTTAGCTCATATAGATATAAAAATGTGCATTTATAGTATTTAAGTGAAGGTGCGCATTCAGCCTACTTTCGGCTCCTCAGCGATCAAGGAGCCGCATCCATGAACCTTCCGTTCAAACGTCTCATCAGTCTGTTGGCCGCCCCGGCGCTTGCAGGCTTTCTCACGCTCAGCGCCCAGGCCGAGGAGCTCAAGGAAATCCGCATCGCCGTGCCTGATCTCAGTGCCGGTACGCAGCACAGCGGTGGCGGCGTAGTCGATGTGCTGCGCGATCAACAGATCTTCGAAAAGGCTTTCGCCGAGCAGGGCATCAAGATTCAGTGGAGTTTCTTCAAGGGCGCCGGGCCGGTGATCAATGAGGCATTTGCCAACGGTCAGGTCGATCTGGCCTATCTCGGCGATCTCGCCGCGATCATCGGCAAGTCCAATGGTCTGGACACGCGCCTGCTTAGTGCTACGGCGCGTGGGGTCAAGCAATACCTCGGCGTGGTGCCCGGCTCGGGGATCAAGACCCTGCAGGATCTCAAGGGCAAGCGCGTGGCGATCTTCCGCGGTACGGCGACGCAGCTGTCGTTCGATGCGGCGCTGGCCAGTCAGGGGCTGAGCGAGAAGGACGTGAAGGTCATCAATCTGGATTTCAACGCCGCGGTCTCGGCACTCGCGGCCAGGCAGATCGATGCATCGTGGGGCAGCTCCGCCCTGAGTGCCTTGCAAGCCAAAGGCCTGGCGGAATTGCCGCTGAACACCAAGGACCTTGGCGGCGCTGGCAGCGTTCAGGCGGTCCTGCTCGGCAACGGCAAGTTTGTCGACGCACATCCTGAAGTCATCGCGAAACTGCTCAAGGCGCAGCAGCAGGCGGTCGAGTGGCTGACTCAGGACAGCAACAAGGACGCCTATGTGCAACTGGTATCGGGGCTGGCGAGTTATCCGCCGGTGATCCTTACTCAGGATCTGAAAGATCAGAATCTGAGCGAAATTTTCCCATCGACCCTGGATCCGGTGTTTCTCAGTGGCCTGCAGGACAAGGTCGACCTGGCGGCGCAGCAGAGGCTGATCCGCAAGCCGTTCAAGGTCAGTGATTGGGTGGCGCCTGAGCTCTCAGCCGCCAAGCTTTAGATCTCCAGCGTCTTCGCTGACTCTTCGCGAGCAGGCTCGCTCCCACATTTGGATATGTGCACAGTTCCAGTGTGGGAGCGAGCCTGCTCGCGAAGGGTTTCAGACAGCGACGCTGACATCCTGCCGATCCACCGCCACCAGCGTCTCGATCATCGCCCTGGCCGCCGGCGACAACCGGAACCCGGTACGGCTGACGATGCCGCAACGTGCGTTCATGCTTTCGAGGTTCTGCGGCAGGTTGCGCCAGTGCAGCAGTACCAGCGCCCCCTTGGCGACATCTTCGACAAACGCCTCCTCCGTGCCGACACCGATTGCATTGGATTGCAGCACCACTTTCACCAGCGCCGGGAAATGTTCGGTCTCGATGGTCGGCGAGAAATCGATGCGTCCGCTGAGGTTCGCCAGCAGCTTGCGAATGCCCGGTGGAATCAGCGTGGCGGCCAGCGGGTAGTCGAACATGTCGTTGGTCGACAGACTTTCCTTGGCCAGCAACGGATGTCCCGGGCGGCAGAAAAATACGCCGCGCTTGGGTGTCAGCGGTTGGGTCTGGAAATTCGGATCGGACTCGAAATGGCGAATGTCGGCGATGAAGAATTCGATCTCTTCGCGGCTCAGCGCACGGCTGAGCTTTTCCCAGTTATCCACCTGAAAACAGGTGCGCACTTTCGGGTGCGCATTGATGAATTGCGCCACCGCGTCCGGCACCAGTTTCACCGCCGGCGCCGGGCCGCAGCCGAAGTGCACTTCGCCGGCGTCGAGCTTGGTCATCTGCGTCACTTCAGCGCTGAGCAATGCCGCCCCCTGCACCAGGCTCAGGGCGTGTTGCAGCACTACCTGGCCCTCCGGGGTCGGACGCAGATCCTTGTTGCCGCGATCCACCAGCACGCAGCCGAACTCTTGCTCCAGCCCCTGAATGCTGCGGCTGAACGCCGGTTGAGTGATGCCCATGGCGTCTGCCGCGCGGACAAAACTGCGGTGTTCGTTGAGGGCGATGAAGTAGCGCAACTGGCGAAGATCCATATGCTTTTCCGGCATCCTAAAAATAGCTCGAAGGCATTTGCGACGAGGGTTGCTTGAGGTTTTAAATGCAAGCTCTTATTCCGTCAACGAAGCATGTGAATATCTATTAGATGTAAATGGAATATAGATAGAGCGTTGTTTCGCTGCCGGCAAAATCGCAAACCGTCGATGAGGGTCGTCCCATGAGCAATGCCGCACTCGCCGTAAAGTCCGTTTCTCACGCGTTGGAAATTCACCCCGTAGCCGGGCGTATCGGTGCGGAAATCCGCGGCGTGCACCTGTCCGGGGAGCTGGATGCCGCCACCGTCGAAGCAATCCAGCAGGCGCTGGTTGACTACAAAGTGCTGTTTTTCCGCGAACAGACTCAGCTCGACGATCAGCGTCAGGAAGCCTTCGCTCATCTGCTCGGCGAGCCGGTAGCGCACCCCACCGTGCCGGTACGCGAGGGCACTCGATATCTGCTTGAGCTGGACGGCGCCGAAGGTCAGCGCGCCAATTCCTGGCACACCGACGTGACGTTCGTCGACGCCTACCCGAAAGCCTCGATCCTGCGCTCGGTGGTCGCCCCGGCATACGGCGGCGATACGCTGTGGGCCAACACCGCAACGGCATACAGCGGCTTGCCGATCGAGCTGCGTGAACTGGCCGACAAGCTCACCGCCGTGCACAGCAATGAATACGACTATGCCGGGGCGAAGCCGGACGTCTCTGCGGAAAAACTGGAGCGCTATCGCAAAGTCTTCACCTCGACCGTTTACGAGACCGAGCATCCGGTGGTGCGAGTGCATCCGATCAGCGGCGAAAAGAGCCTGCTGCTGGGGCATTTCGTCAAACGCATCAAAGGCTATTCGCAGGCAGATTCGGCGCACCTGTTCGGCTTGTTGCAAAGCCATGTGATCCGCCAGGAAAACACCGTGCGCTGGCGCTGGCAGGCCGGTGATGTGGCGATCTGGGACAACCGCTCGACGCAGCATTACGCGATTGATGATTACGGCACCCAGGATCGCGTGGTGCGCCGGGTGACGCTCAAGGGCGAGGTGCCGGTGGGGGTGAATGGGCAGCGCAGCCAGACCATCAAAGGGCGTGACTGAAGATCAAAAGCCCCTCACCCCAGCCCTCTCCCGGAGGGAGAGGGAGCCGACCGAGTTGTCTTGCGTTGTACGTCGACCTGAAAGACCGAGCCGATTATTGATTCGGTACATGACTTTCATGTCGATGCAGCTTCTGAATATCCCCCAATCAGTCCCCTCTCCCTTTGGGAGAGGGTTAGGGTGAGGGGCTCTTGATGCTACCAAACCCCAATCTGCACCAGTTTCTCGGTCTCCGGCTCTCCATAACGAAACCGCTGCCCGCGCAAGTCGATCTCCTGATGGCTGATGGTCGTACGCCGCTTCAGGCCGCGCACCCACTCAAACAGATACCCCGCATGCTCCTCGCGCACCGCCGCGTACGCCGGGTCATCCCCCAGATCACGCAGTTCCTGCGGGTCATTCAACAGATCAAACAGCTGCGCTCGAAAGCCGTCGTACGCCATGTATTTCCAGCGCTCGCTGCGCACCATGGTCATGCGGCAACGGTCGATCGGTTGGTCCAGTCGTTCCCGCGCCGGTGCCTGAAAGGCGTAGTCGTACTCGCTGATCGCATAGCGGCGCCAATCGGGATTTTCTCCGTGCAGCAGCGGGATCAATGAGCGTCCTTCCAGCCGATGTTCCGCGCCCGGTAATCCCAGCGCTTGAAGAAATGTCGGCAACCCATCGATGGTTTCCGCCAAGCGAACATCGACAGTGCCACGGGTGACATCCGCCGCCGGCCGAGGGTCACGCACGATCAGTGGCACGCCCACCGCCTGCTCGAGCAGAAACTCCTTCTCGCCCAGCCAATGATCGCCAAGGAAGTCGCCGTGATCGCTGGTGAACACGATCAACGTGTCATCCCAGCGCCCGTTGCTCTGCAGAAAATCGAACAGCCGCCCCAACTGATCGTCCACCTGCTTGATCAAGCCCATGTAGGTGGGGATTACATTCAATCGTACTGAGTCGCGGGAAAAGTTGAGGCTTTCCTCATGTTGGCGAAAGGCAGCATATACGGGGTGTTTGCTGGCTTCAGAGGGCGATGCGCGGACCGGTTCGAGAATCGATTTCGTACTGTACAGCGCGTGGTATGGCGCTGGTACGATGTAGGGCCAGTGCGGTTTGATGTACGAGAGGTGTAAACACCAGGATTTCTCGCCTTGCTCAGCGATGAAGTCGATGGCGCGATTGGTAGTGTAGACAGTCTCGGAGTGTTGCTCGGGAATTCGTGCTGGCAAATTCGCATGACGCATTTTCCAGCCACTGAGGATTTCACCGTTCTCGCCTTCGGCGGCGTTCGCCCAGTCGTGCCAGGGATTGCGGCCGTCGAAGCCGTGTTCGCGCAGATAGTGGGTGTAGGGCGCGGATTCGCGCTTGTCGTCGAATAAAGGATCGTCGGGGTAGATGCCGTCGTGGCGCAGGTACGGTTCGAAGCCGACCTCATTGAGCAACTCGGCTTGCGCGCTTTGCGGATTGATCGCCAGGCGCTGCAAGGCATCGACATTGGCCGTGGCGTGGGTCTTGCCGACCAGTGCAGTGCGAATGCCGTGAGGCCGCAGGTAATCGCCGATCGTCAGTTCATCCAGCGGCAATGGCACCGCATTCCATGCCACTTGATGACTGCTGACATAGCGCCCGGTATAGGCCGACATCCGCGACGGGCCGCAGATCGTGCCCTGGGTGTAGGCACGGCTGAAACGCACGCCTTCGGCAGCGAGACGATCGATGTTCGGCGTGTGCAGATGCGGGTGGCCGTAGCAGGACAGGTAATCGCGGCGCAGTTGATCGCACATGATGTACAGCACGTTGCGCACGGGGTTGGGCGGGGTGGGCATGGAGTTCACCGGTCAGTGGGACAGGTGAGGGTTTTCGCCGTCGCTGGGGGTGTTCGGCAAGTGCATTTGGGGAATGGGGTTTATGCAGGGATTGCATCAGCCTCTTCGCGAGCAGGCTCGCTCGCACATTTGAAATGCGTAACTCCTGTGGGAGCGAGCCTGCTCGCGAAGGGGCTGCTCAGACAGCAAAATTCTCCAGCGAACACACCTCATCATCCACCGCATCGATCGCCTTGATCTGCTCGATCATCGCTTCGGCCAACGGTGACAATCGATACCCGGCGCGGCTGACAATCCCATAGCGGGTATACAGCTCCTCCAGATCATCGGCGAGACCTTCGATCTTCAGACAGACCAGCTCACCCTTGGCCAGATGCAGCGCATCGGAGTACGCCCCGACAATCCCGATCGCCTCCGATCGCAGCACCACGCTCAACAGACTCGAGCCGTTTTCGCATTCCACATTCGGGGTGAAATCCGGACGACCGCTGAGGTCGACGATGACCTTGCGCAGATTCGGCGGGCGGATGCTCACCGCCAGTGGATAACTCAGCAACTGCTCGGCGGTGATCCGTTCAAACGCCGTCAATGGATGCCCGGCGCGGCAGCAGAAATGCCATTTGCGCGCGCGCAAGCGGTGGGTCTGGTAGTCCGGATCCGCCTCGAACTGCCGGGTGTCGGCGACGAAGAACTCGAACTCCTCGCTGAGCAGGCGTTTGCTCAGGCTTTGCCAGTCATCGACCTGAAACTGCACCCGTGCTTTCGGGTAGCGGCCGATGAAGGCGCCGATCGCGCGAGGGATCAATCCGGCCGCCGGCGCCGGCCCGCAACCAAAGCGCAATTCCCCTGCTTCGAGGCCGTTGAACTGGCTGATCTCGTTGGCCATCTGCTGCGCACCGCTGACCAGCCGCCGCGCATGTTCGAGCAGGACCTGGCCTTGTTTGGTCGGCGGCAATTCCTTGCGCCCACGGTCGACCAACTGGCAGCCGACGCTGTGTTCCAGCGCCTGAATGCTACGGCTGAATGCCGACTGCGACAGGTTCACCGCCTGCGCGCCAGCGACGAAGCTGCGTTGTTCAGCCAGGGCAATGAAGTGACGAAGTTGGCGCAAGTCGATATGCATTTTTCACATAAAAAATATCCGGGAAATGCATTGGATATGCATTAGGTCGACTCCTTATAAAGGCAATCTCTTATGCAGTAAATATTTGTAAATCCATAAATAAATAACTGAAAAGAATATGCAGTACTGAAGATGTCTGTGTGTTTTTTGACCAGGAGCCGCGCCATGAGTCCGTTGAACCTCGCGTCACCCCCATCACCACGACGGCTCAAACGCTTGCCTTTGGCGCTGTTGCTGGCCGGCAGCGCCAGTTGGACTCATGGTTATGCCGCCGAATCGGAAGCCCCGGCGCCGGTCCCGGCACTCAAAGCGGCGGCCAGCGGTTCGCAGCTGGAAACGGTGACCGTCACCACCCGCCGCCGCGAAGAAAGCTCGCAAGATGTGCCAACGCCGATGAGCGTGGTCAGCGGGCAGAATCTGGAGACGCAGCGGGTCTACCGTATTCAGGATTTGCAGCAACTGGTGCCCAGCGTCAACGTCGCCTACATGCATGCGCGCCAGTCCAGCGTGTCGATCCGCGGTCTGGGCAACAACCCGGCCAGTGATGGCCTGGAAGGCAGCGTTGGTCTGTACATCGACAACGTCTATCTGGGCCGTCCGGGGATGGCTGTGTTCGATCTGATGGACATCGAGCAGCTCGAAGTTCTGCGCGGGCCGCAGGGCACGCTGTTCGGCAAGAACACCACCGCCGGGGTCATCAACATCAGCACCCGCGCGCCTTCATTCACGCCTGAGCGCAGCATCGAGACCTCGGTCGGCGAGGACGGTTATTTCCAGACCAAGGGCACCATTTCCGGGCCGCTCAATGATCAGTTGGCCGGGCGCTTTTCTGCTTACCGCACGCGCAGTGACGGCGACATCAAGAACGAATACGACGGCCACGACCTTAACGGCGGCTCGCGCGAAGGCTTTCGCGCCCAGCTGTTGTTCAAGCCCAATGAAGATTTCAATCTGCGCTGGATCGGCGATTACAACGAAGAAGATTCCAGCGCCGGTACCCGCGTGCTGTACAACACCGGGCCAACGATCAACGGCGTAAATCTGTATGAATCGCGGGCCAGCGCGGCCGGAGCGACGCTGATCAACGGTCGGCACCGCAAGGTCAATCTCGACAACGACCAACACGTCACCGTGCATCAGGGCGGCACTTCGGTGGAAGCCAACTGGACGTTGCCGAGCGACTTCACCCTGACTTCGGTCAGCTCGTACCGCTTCTGGAATTTCACCCCGCGCAACGACGACGGCCTCAATGTGCCGGCCAGTTACAACGCTGGCGTGTCGGTCGAAGACAAGCAGTACTCGCAAGAATTTCGCCTGGCCTCGCCCAAGGGCGAGTTCTTCGATTACGTGGTCGGTGCCTACTATTTCGGCTCGGATCTGGACAACAAATCCTTCGCCTATTACGGCCCGCAGGCTGACATTTGGAACGGCACCCCGGCCGGCGCCCTGGCCAATGTCACCAGCGTCGGCAAGGGCCATATCAAGACCGACAGTTTCGCCCTGTTTGCCCAAGGCACCTGGCACCTGAGCGAGCGCCTGGATTTCACCGCCGGGGTGCGTGGCACCTACGAAGAGAAAAACGCCTCGGTCAGCCGCAATGCGCCGCTCGGCGGTGTAGCCGTGGCGGGCGCGGCAGCCACTGCGCGCCGCGGGCGTGCCGGCGCCTACGATTCCGGAGACTTGAATCAGTACAGCTCCAGCCCCTCCGGACTGCTCAACCTGAGCTATCGCATCACCGATGATGTGCTCGGTTACGCCACGCTGTCCCACGGCGAGAAATCCGGCGGGGTCAACCTCGCGGTCGGCTCTGCGCCGACCGCTGGCGCCGACTCGCTATTGATCGGCACCGAGCGCGCGAACAACGCCGAACTCGGTTTCAAAAGCACGCTGTGGGATCACCGCCTGCAACTCAACGCCAACGTGTTCTGGACTCAGGTCAACGCCTACCAGACCAACGCCTATGACGCCGCCAACCGCGTGCAATACCTGACCAACGCCGGCTCGGTACGCTCGCGCGGCATCGAGTTCGAAAGCACCGTGGTGCCGCTACGTGGCCTGACGCTGAATTTCAACGGCTCGTACAACGACGTCAGCTACCTCTCCTACAAAGATGCACCGTGCCCGCCGGAAGTCAGCCAGGCCCCGGGTGCACCGGCCTCCTGCGATCTCAGCGGCCATCAAGTGGTCGGCGCGTCGAAATGGATCGGCAACGCCAACGGCGAATACAAATGGAATCTGGATAACGGCTTCGAGCCCTACGTTACTGGCAGCTATGCGTTCCGCTCCAAAGCGGTGGGCACGGTCGAGGATTCCGACTACGGGCAGATCCCCAGTTACGCGGTGGTCAACCTCTCCACCGGCCTGCGCGGCGATTTCAATCAGGGCCAGTGGGACGTCTCGCTGTGGCTGAAAAACGCCTTCGACAAAACCTATTACACGACCCTGTGGACCGGCGGCAACGGCGGCTATGAAGGCCTGCTCGGCACGCCACGGACCCTCGGCGTTACCGGTCGCTACGACTTCTGACGAACGCATCTGATGACAAGCTATCCAGTTTTGTCATCAGATGTGAGCCTATGAAGTTTTATCCAGCTTCAACCCACAACCTCACCGATACCCCTCGTTCAAGTGGCTTTAACGGCATGACAATAGTTATGACCAACAATTCCTGTGGCTAAATAAAGGGCTATTTCAGAACGCGCAAACAGTATTGAACTGCGCATTTCTGCTGTTCGATCTGAATAACAGGCATGATTCCTTTTAGGAAAAAACCGGAACTGTCCATGTTGCTGAAAATCTCTCTCTGGCCTGACGGGATCTCTGTCCAGACCCCTGACGTGGTCTTCTGAACGACAATCGGCGAACCACCATCATTAGTGACTTCAAAATCGGGTGTCGAGGTAACTTTGTTTTCCGTTTTACCGGTTTTCTCAGTGGCGGAGGGGGCGGAGTCTGAAAAAACGACGTAGAGCTTTTCAGGCTCGGTTTTCATTGAGACTGACACATATCCAGGTGAAGGCGGGTTCTGGGGAGGGTTGAATAAACCTCCCGCTGTTGGAAGTGCGTTAACACTATAGCTCTCTCCTGGGGCTATCGACGTCTCAGGCTGTCCGTACACTCGAGCATAAACTGTTCCCGACCTGAAGCCGTTTTTGAACTCAGTGCTTAGATACGGCGTTTTATACCTTTCTTCTGCCTGAACTGTAAGCGGTAATAAGGCGGCAAGCGCAATACACAAAATTCCAGTTTTCATGACGATCTCCGTAGATTTATGGCCGCTTTGATTTGATAACAAAGCCAAGGAGCTCACTACTGTCAGAAATTACAGGATTTTAAGATCTACAAGATTCCTTCGTAATAAAAAAGCGCGTTTTCGCCGATCTTGGTTATTGATGCCCTTAGCGAATATTTTGAATGCCTAAAACGCATGTTGCGTTATAGCGGGCAGCTACAGCCTGCGTAAACCGAGGCTTAGCGAGAATGCTGCGAATTTAATATTCTTTTTGGGCATATCCATGGCGTTAAAAATTACTTTCCGAGATAAGCACTTGGCTTAATTATTAGCTCATTGATCGCCGTAGAGGTTTAACCGGCGGATCAACAGCCGAACGCAAAAAGACCGCAGGGAGTTGAACAATGGGCAATGTCCAGACCGCCGCCAGCGCAGGGGAATTGCTGTGGCGGCAAACGCCGAGCGGCGAACTGGTCGATCTTGGCCGGCCGCACCGTGTGCCGTTGGGGCAGTTGCGTTTACAGCGTGCACCCAAGGGTATTTTGAGCCGGCGCGAAACCCTTCTGCTCGGTGTGCTCGCGTTGGTCGTGCACGGCGCGGTGATTTATTGGGTCAGCCAGAAACCGACGCCGGTGCTGCCGGTGGTACCGCCGGAGATTCCGCCGATGACCATCGAGTTTTCGCGTCCGGCTCCGCCCGCGCCGCCGGTTGTGGTGCCGCCGCCACCGGCGCCAGTGGTCGAACCGCCGCCGCCAGTGGAAGACGAATTAGCGGTCAAACCGCCGCCGCCCAAGCCGATTCCCAAACCCAAACCGGTGGTGAAACCTCCGCCCAAACCTGCGCCCAAGCCGGTAGAGCAGGCGCCAGCACCAGCGAAACCGGCAGCCCCGGTCGCCGCGCCAGCGCCTCCTGCGCCACCGGCACCGGCGCCTGTTACCCCGGCGTCAGCCAACGCTGCGTACCTGAAAAACCCTGCACCGGAATATCCGTCGCTGGCCCAGCGTCGCGGTTGGGAAGGCACGGTGCTGTTACGGGTGCATGTGTTGGCCAGCGGTAAACCGGGCGAGATCCAGATTGCCAAAAGCAGTGGCCGGCAGCAGCTCGACGACGCCGCGCTGAACGCTGTGAAGCGCTGGAGTTTCGTTCCGGCCAAGCAGGGTGATGTCGCTCAGGACGGCTGGGTCAGCGTGCCCATCGATTTCAAGATTCATTAAACCGAAACCAAATTCGCGCGAAATGTTTACACGAGGGAACACATCATGACGTTACTGGCATCTCCACTGGAATCCATCGAAAGCGCGGTGATCTGGCTGCTGGTGGTTTTTTCCGTCGCCACTTGGGGCCTGGCTCTGCTCAAGGCTGTGCAGTTCGGCCGTCTGAAGGCGCAGGATCGGCGCTTTCATAAACGTTTCTGGGCGGCGTCGAGTCTGGATGCCGCCGCCGAGTTGAGCGAAACCCAGCCCGGTGCCGCAGCACGGGTGGCGCAGGCCGGTTACGCGGCAATCCAGGTGGGCGAGGCGCCGCAGGCGAATGATCTGAGCCAGGCGATCAACCATCAGGATCGCCTCGAGCGCGCCCTGCGCCAGCAGATCGTGCGTGAACGGCGCTCGCTGGAAACCGGTCTGGCAGTGGTCGCAAGTATTGGCAGCACCTCGCCGTTCATTGGTCTGTTCGGCACGGTGTGGGGAATCATGGAGGCCTTGAAAGGCATCAGCGCTGCCGGTTCGGCAAGCCTGGAAACGGTGGCAGGCCCGATTGGCGCGGCACTGGTCGCGACCGGTGTGGGGATCGCCGTCGCGGTGCCGGCGGTGCTGGTTTACAACTACTTTCTGCGGCGTCTGAAATTGACCGCGGCGGATCTGGATGACTTCGCCCACGACTTCTACAGCCTGGCGCAGAAGAGTGCATTCCGCGTACTGATCCACCCGACCGCGCACAAGGTGGCGACGCCGGGCAACGCGGCAAAAGTGAAGGAGGCGTCCTGACATGGCCTTCTCTACGCAAGACACGGACGAGGTGCTCAGCGAAATCAACGTGACGCCACTGGTGGACGTAATGCTGGTGCTGCTGGTGGTCTTCATCGTCACCGCGCCACTGCTGACCAACGCGATACCGATCAACCTGCCGAAGACCGAAGCGGTGGCGCCGGTCGAGCAGAAGGATCCGCTGGTGGTGAGCATCGACGGCGCCGGCAAGCTGTTTATCAACAAGGACGAGATCCAGCCTGACTTGCTCGAATTCAACCTCAAGTCGGCCAAGGCCAAGGACCCGGAAGTGCGCGTGCAATTGCAGGCCGATGACGGGGTGAACTACGGCGAGGTGGCGAGGGCGATGGCTTCAATCGAACGGGCAGGGATTACCAAATTGTCGGTGATCACTGCGCAGTGACAGATGTTGTTTTTCCGGGGCCGTTTCCTTGGCAGGGTGCGGCCCTTTTTTTATCCATTTTTTGCCCACGACACTCTCCAATGTGGGAGCGAGCCTGCTCGCGGAGGCGCCATTCGCCACAACATCTTCGTCGACTGATGCACCGTATTCGCGAGCAGGCTCGCTCCCACAGACTTTATGCGACATATGCATTATGGGTCTTAATAAATAGCTTCTTATTCCTTAACGAATATAACTCCTCTCCCTATACTCGACCCAGAACAGACACGACGCAGGAGAGCTCCCCATGCGCAACGAATCAATCCGTTACCTGATTGTGCCGGGCTGGCAAGGATCGCCAGAAGATCATTGGCAAAGCCATTGGCAGAACAGCCTGCCGAACAGTGCGCGGGTCGAACAGGCCGATTGGCTGACACCGCGCCGTGAGGACTGGGTCGCCGCGCTGGCCGAAGCGGTTGCCGCCGACAGCACGCCGGTGATTTTGATTGCTCACAGCCTCGGCTGCATCACGGTTGCCCACTGGGCGGCGACTGCGCCGCTGCAATACCTGCGTCAGGTGCGCGGGGCGTTGCTGGTCGCGCCGGCCGATGTCGAGCGTCCTGCCTGCGCGCCGGCACTGCGCAACTTCGCGCCGATCCCGACGGATCTGTTGCCGTTCCCCAGCCAGGTCGTCAGCTCCGACAACGACGCCGCCGTCAGTGCGCCGCGCGCTTTGGAGCTGGCGCGCAATTGGGGTGCGGAGGCGGGGATTCTCGCCGGAGCCGGGCACATCAACATCAAGTCCGGGCATCAGCGTTGGGAGCAGGGTTTTGCCTATCTCTATCGCCTGCAAAACCGCCTTGAACACCACGCCCGCCGTCGCGCCTGACCTTATTTTTCAACGCCCCCGTCGGCTGGCGGTTTTGGGCGGGAGCCTGCCATGAGTTTCGAAACCTTCGGTCAGCCCTTGCTGACCTTTCCCGATGCGGAAAAAAGCCCCCTGAGCATTCGCGCCAAAGCGCTGGTGTTTGTCGATCCGCGCTCGCGGCAATTGCGTGAAGAACTCGAACAACTGGCACCACGTTCGATCTCGGTGTTGATCCGCGGCGAGACCGGCACCGGTAAAGAGCTGCTGGCCCGGCACATCCATCGCGCCAGCGACCGCAGCGGTCTGTTCGTTTCGGTGAATTGCGGTGCGATCAGCCCGACCTACGCCGATGCCGAACTGTTCGGCTACGCTGCCGGCAGCTACAGCGGCGCAGCCAGCAGCCGCGCCGGCTGGTTCGGTTCGGCCAATGGCGGCACCTTGTACCTGGATGAGATCGGCGACCTGCCACTGCCGATCCAGATCAAGTTGCTCGCGGCCCTGGAAAACCACGAAGTCACCCGCGTCGGTGCGCATCAGCCGAGCCCGGTGGATGTGCGCCTGGTCGCCGCGACCAGTATTGATCTGGCCCAGGCCGTGGACGCCGGAAAATTCCACGAGCGGCTCTATCACTACCTCAGCGAGGGTCATCTGGAGCTGCCGGCATTGCGCGCGCGCACCGGCGACATCCTCTCGCTCGCCGAGTATTTCCTCGGCATCTACAGCCAGCGTCTCGACCTGCCGGTGCCGCTGATCAGCGAGGCGGCGCAGCACGTGCTCGAACAACACAGCTGGCCGGGCAACACCCGCGAACTGGAAAACGTCATTCACTTCGCCCTGCTGGTCAGCACAGGTGACGAGATTCTGCCGGAGCATCTGAACCTGCCGCCGGTGCTGACGCAGATCGAAAGCCAGATCAAACAGATCCTGACCACCGGCTCCACCGCTGACCAAGCCGCGCTGAAGCAACTTCTGGCGAACGTCAAACTCCTGTAGGAGCTGCGGCACGCTGCGATCTTTTGATCTTCAGCTGTCTCAAAGCCTTGAAAATCAAAAGATCGCAGCCTTCGGCAGCTCCTACAGTTGAGGTAGAGCTGTATGAACAAAATGGAATATGAAGCTGAATAAACGTTATTGTCCGGGAATAAAAAATCCGGGTATTGTCCGCCTCACGCCAGCGATATCACTTCACTGGCACACGTATTAATGCCGTCGTCGATGACGACCGTGATTTTCGATAAGGACACTGCATGAAAAAGGTTCTGTTGTTTACCGCATTGGCGGCTGCGCTCACGGCTTCTTTCGCCAACGCCGGCGAGAAACTGGTGGTTGCCGCAACGCCGGTGCCACACGCTGAAATCCTCGAGCTGATCAAGCCGACCCTGGCCAAAGAAGGCGTGGATCTGGAAATCAAGGTTTTCACCGACTACGTGCAACCGAACGTACAGGTTGGCGAGAAGCGTCTGGACGCCAACTACTTCCAGACCCTGCCGTACCTGAACAGCTTCAACCAGGGCAAATACAAGGACGACAAATCCAAGTACCTGGTGACCGTGCAGGGTGTGCACGTTGAACCGTTCGGTGGCTACTCGAGCAAGTACAAGACCCTGGCTGAACTGCCGGACGGCGCCACCATCGCCATCCCGAACGAAGGCAGCAACAGCGGCCGTGCCCTGATCCTGCTGCAGAAGGCTGGCCTGATCGAACTGAAAGACCCGAAAAACGCCTTGGCGACGCCGAAGGACATTGCCAAGAACCCGCACAACTTCAAGTTCAAGGAACTGGAATCGGCCCTGCTGCCACGCGTACTGAAAGAAGTTGATCTGGACATGATCAACACCAACTACGCCCTGGAAGCCAAGCTGAACCCGACCAAGGATGCGCTGGTGATCGAAGGCGCTGACTCGCCGTACGTGAACTTCCTGGTGGCCCGTGAGGACAACAAGAACAGCGACGCGATCCAGAAACTGGCCAAGGCCCTGACCAGCCCGGAAGTCAAAGCCTTCATCGAGAAGAAGTACAGCGGCGCGGTGTTGCCGGCGTTCTGATCTGACGCTTGAGTGAATCCGCTTCAGACGTGAAAACGCCGATGGCCAGTGATGGGCATCGGCGTTTTTGTGTGTGCGTTGAAAAGCCCCTCACCCTAACCCTCTCCCGGAGGGAGAAGGGGCTGAATGGGGGATGCTGTAGAGGTCCGCCGACCTGATCGCGCGTCGCTGAATCCATAATCGACTCGGTCCTTCAGGTCGATGTACGACAAAAGCCCCTCACCCCAGCCCTCTCCCTCGGGGGAGGGCTGGGGTGAGGGGCTTTTGATTTACGCTGTGGTCTTCAACGCCCGTCTCAACGCCACCAGCAATTTCACAATGTCCTGCGGATCCAGCCGCTGCGGCACTTTTACGTCCATGTTGTTCTTCCTTGTGGTGAATGGGCCGGAGAGTCTGGCCAAAAGCTGTTCGTCCTTGGAGGTCTTTCGTGAAAAAAAGATCCGTCCTACAGCGCAAAGAAAAATAGCCTTCTTATTCTTTCCCGGCAAACCCACAAGATAGTTTTTTGAGTGATATCAATATGCTTTAACGGTATTTAAATTCTTGTTTTTATACCTATAAAGTCAGTGCCTGCCGGACAGCCACCCGCCGTCCATGGATTGCATCACCGCCGCTTACCGAGCGGCGTCAGGACGCTTCATGACTTTCGACTACGCCTTTATCCTCAGCACCCTGCCGGCCTTTCTCAAGGCCGTCGGTGTGACGCTGCAGGTCGGATTGATCGCGATCGGCACTTCGCTGCTGGTGGCGCTGCTCAACGCGACGATTCTGGTGTTCCGCACGCCTTACCTGGGAAAACTGGTCGGCCTCTATGTAGAGCTGGCGCGTAACACGCCGCTGTTGATCCAGCTGTTCTTCATCTACTTCGCTTTGCCGGCAGTGGGAATCCAGGTTTCCGGTTTCACTGCGGCAATCATCACCATGACTTTCCTTGGCGGTGCCTACCTCACCGAAGTGCTGCGCGCCGGCGTCGATGCGGTGCCCCAGGCGCAACTGGAATCCGGGCGGTCGATCGGCCTGTCCCACGGCCAGTTGCTGCGCTATGTGATCCTGCCGCAGGCAGGGATCCTCAGCCTACCGTCGCTGTTCGCCAATTTCATTTTCCTGCTCAAGGAAACCACCGTGGTCTCGGCGGTGGCGGTGCCGGAAATCCTCTACACCACCAAGAGCTACATCGCGCTCTACTACAAAACCTACGAAATGCTCGCCGTGCTGACGCTGATCTGCGTGCTGCTGTTCCTGCCGCTGTCGCTGTTGCTCAGCCGTCTGGAAAGGAGGCTCCAGCATGGCCAGTTCGGGTCTTGAACTGCTCTGGGTGTCGTTGCCACAACTGGCCAGGGGCGCCGGGCAAACCCTGTCGATCTCGTTTCTGAGCATCGCCATCAGTACGGTCGGCGGCTTGCTCTACGGTGTGCTGCGCACATTGAACGTAACGTGGCTGAACGCGATTTTGCGCATCTATCTGGAGTTGTTCCGGGCGATCCCGGTGCTGGTCTGGTTGTATCTGCTGTTCTTCGGTTTGCCGATTTTCTTCGGCCTGAGCCTGCCGAGCTTCTGGTGCGCGGTGCTGGTGCTGTCGCTGTGGGGCGCCAGCGAGGTCGGCGAAGTGGCGCGCGGTGCGCTGCATTCGTTACCGCGCGGGCAGCGCGAAGCGGGGCTGTCGATCGGTCTGAATGCTGCGCAACTGTATGGCTACGTACTGCTGCCGCAAGCACTCAAGCGCATGACGCCGCCGACCATCAACGTCTACACGCGGATCATCAAGACCAGTTCGCTGGCGGTGCTCATTGGCGTCGTCGATGTGATCAAGGTCGGCCAACAGATCATCGAGCGCACTTACGAATCGGTACTGATCTACGGCGCGCTGTTCCTGTTTTTCTTTTTCATCTGCTACCCGCTCTCGGCCGCCTCACGCGTGCTGGAACGGCGCTGGACGCAAGCATGAGCGCACTGATCGAGTTTCACGGCTTCAACAAATTCTATGGCGAGCAGCAGGTGCTCAACGGCATCGACCTGCAAGTGCAGAGCGGCGAAGTGATCGTCATTCTTGGCCCCAGCGGTTGCGGCAAAAGCACCTTGCTGCGTTGCCTCAATGGTCTGGAAGAGGCGCACAGCGGCAGCCTGAAATTCGTCGGCCGGGAGCTGCTGGACAAAGCCACTGACTGGCGCGAAATCCGTCAGCAGATCGGCATGGTGTTCCAGAGTTATCACCTGTTCCCGCACATGAACGTGCTCGACAACCTGCTGCTCGGCCCGCTCAAGGTGCAGAAGCGCCAGCGCCGCGAAGCGCAACAGCAGGCCGAAGCCTTGCTTGAGCGCGTCGGTCTGCTGGACAAGCGCGATGCTTTCCCGCGCCAGCTCTCCGGCGGCCAGCAGCAACGCATCGCCATCGTCCGGTCGCTGTGCATGAACCCACGGGTCATGCTCTTCGACGAAGTCACCGCCGCCCTCGACCCGGAAATGGTCAAGGAAGTGCTGCAGGTCATTCAGGGCCTGGCCCGCGAAGGCATGACCCTGTTGATCGTCACCCACGAAATGGCCTTCGCCCGCGCGGTGGCCGACCGCATCGTGTTCATGGATGCCGGGCGCATCCTTGAACAGTCCCCACCCGAGATTTTCTTTACGAACCCGCAAACCGCACGCGCGCAGCAGTTTCTGGAGAAGTTCTCCTTCGTTGCCACACTGCCAGAAACGAATCCGACAAAGGAACTGGAACCGCTATGAAAACTGCCGCTCTGTTAATGCCTCTGCTCAGCCTCGCCTTGCTTGCCGCTTGCGGCAAAACCGAAGAGCCGCCAAAGCCGAAGGTCGCCAGCGAAAGCGCCGCGCCTGCCGGTTATCTGGACAAGATCAAGGCCCGCGACAAATTGATCGTCGGTGTATTTACCGACAAACCACCGTTCGGCTTCGTCGATGAGGCGGGGCGCTACGTCGGCTTCGACACCGACATCGGCCGGCGCTTCGCCAAGGATCTGCTCGGCGATGAAAACAAGGTCGAGTTTGTTGCCGTCGAGCCGGCCAGCCGCATTCCGTTTCTGCAAAGCGACAAGGTCGACCTGATCCTCGCCAACATGACCGTCACCCCGGAGCGCAAGGAAGCGGTGGAATTCACCAACCCGAACCTCAAGGTGGCCGTGCAGGCGCTGGTGCCGCAGGGCAGTTCGGTGAAAAAGCTCGATGATCTGGCGACGCGCACCACGATTGTCACCACCGGCACCACCGCTGATATCTGGCTGACCAAGAACCACCCGGACTGGAAACTGCTCAAGTTCGAGAAGAACTCCGAGTCGCTGCAAGCCTTGGCCAATGGCCGTGGCGATGCCTACGCGCAGGATAATCTGGTGCTGTTCAGCTGGGCCAAACAGAATCCCGGCTATCGCGTGCTCGAGGAAAAACTGGGCGCCGAGGCGCCGATTGCGCCGGCCGTGAAGAAGGGCAATCTGGAGTTACGTGACTGGGTCAACAGCGAGCTGGCCAAACTGGGCGAGGAGAAATACCTGCTCAAGCTCTATGACCAATATGTGCGTAAAGAGCTGAGCGATGACACCCGGCCTGAGAGTGTGATTGTTGAAGGGGGCAAGTGGCAGGGGTGATTGCCTGTTGGATCGGCGGTGAGGCTTGCCCCTCACCCCAGCCCTCTCCCGAGGGAGAGGGAGCCGACCGAGTTGTCTTGCATCAGAATCGACCTGACAAACCGAGTCGATTATGAATTCACAGAAGCAATTTCAGGTCGACGCAATTCTCGCAAACAACTCGATCAGTCCCCTCTCCCTCTGGGAGAGGGTCAGGGTGAGGGGCTTTTCGCTGGCACCGCTCAATCCGGCCAGTGCCACGCTGGCTCATCCAGCACCCGCTGGCCGACAATTCCGGTCTGCCCCAGCGTCTTCTCCAGCACGATGCAATTGCACTGCGGATCTTCCTGCAATGCCGAGATCAGCCGCCGCGCGTGGGACACCACCCACACCTGGCATTGCTCTGAAGCGCAGATGATCAGTCGCGCCAGCGCCGGCAGCAGGTCCGGATGCAGGCTGGTTTCCGGTTCGTTGAGCACCATCAGCGATGGCGGTCGTGGGGTCAACAGTGCCGCGACCAACAGCAGATAGCGCAAGGTCCCGTCCGACAGCTCTGCCGCTGACAACGGCCGCAGCAAGCCTTCCTGATAAAACTCGATGGCGAAACGGCCACCGGCCAACGGCGCGATGTTCAGTCGCGCGCCGGGAAACGCATCGCTGATCGCCGCGCTTAACGCCTGCGGGTCGCCGATTTCGATAATCGTCTGCAAGGCTGCCGCCAGATCGCGACCGTCGTGGTGCAACACTGGCGTGCGCGTGCCCAATTGCGGCTGACGCACCGGCGCGTCGGCATCGCTGCGAAAGTGATCATAGAAGCGCCAGCGGCGGATGAACTCGCGCATCTGGAATACTTCCGGCGAGCTGCGCAGATTGCCGACCTGATCGAACAGGCTGTCGAAGTGCGGCGTGTGTTGCGCCAGCACATCCCAGGTACGACCTTCGCGGGCGCGAATCATCGGGCCGTTGCGGTCGACCAGCAGGCTCGCCGGGCGAAACACCGGGCCGGCCCAGATGCATTCACGTTTGATTTCCGGATCGAGCGAAAAACACGAACGGCTCGGCTCCGGCAGGCCCAGGCCAATGGCGTAACTGAAATCCTTGCCGGCAAATCCCAGGCGCAACCGTTTCACGCCCTGGCGCACCGTCGCCTCGATCGCCACCTCACCGTTGCGCATGCGCCGGCTGATGGTTTCCGGCCCGGCCCAGAACGTCGATTCCAGCCCGCCCTCACGCGCGAGCGCATTGACCACGCCGCCCTGCGCGGTTTCCGCCAGCAGGCGCAGGGCGCGATAGAGGTTGGACTTGCCGCTGCCATTGGGTCCCGTAATGAGGTTCAGGCGCCCGAGCGGAATCACCAGTTTGTTGATCGAGCGGTAATTGGCCACGGCCAGGGTATGAAGCATGGAATTCCTTCTCTTCGGGCGGCCCTTGGAGGAGCTGCCGCAGGCTGCGATCTTTTGATCTTGAAAAAGCAAAGATCGCAGCCTTCGGCAGCTCCTGCACGGAAATGTTGTGATCGCTCAGGCGAACGTTGAACCCTGTTCTAAGCTCACAGTCGTATCGTCACTTGCACGTTCGTACACAGGAAGGAGTCTGCATGGCAAGTCCCGGAATGAAAACAGCGGTCATGCTGAGTCTGTTCACTTTGCTCACCGCTTGCGGCGACAAGAAACCTGCTCAGGAATACCTGCCACGGGTCTTTGTGCAAGCGGTCGAACCGGCCAACTACGCCGCAGCGGTGACCCTCACCGGTGATGTGCAGGCGCGGGTGCAGACGCAGCTGTCGTTCCGCGTCGGCGGCAAGATCATTCAGCGCATGGTCGATGTCGGCGACCGGGTCACGGCCAAACAGGTACTGGCCAAGCTCGATCCGAAAGATCTGCAGACCAACGTCGATTCCGCTCAGGCCCAAGTCGTCGCCGAACAGGCCCGCGTCAAGCAAGCCGCGG
Source organism: Pseudomonas sp. FR229a (assembly GCF_030209115.1). Classification (NCBI taxonomy): domain Bacteria; kingdom Pseudomonadati; phylum Pseudomonadota; class Gammaproteobacteria; order Pseudomonadales; family Pseudomonadaceae; genus Pseudomonas; species Pseudomonas sp. FR229a. Next base: position 80,208 of record NZ_JARVSP010000018.1, read on the forward strand.
CGGCCTTCGTCCGTCAGCAAAAACTCCTGCCCAAGGGCTACACCAGTCAGAGCGAATACGATTCGGCGCAAGCGGCGCTGCGCAGCAGCCAGAGCGCATTGAGCGCGGCGCAGGCGCAGTTGGCCAACGCCAGGGATCAGCTCAGCTATACCTCGCTGATCGCCGATGCACCGGGCGTGATCACCGAGCGCCAGGCTGAAGTCGGCCAAGTGGTACAGGCCACCGCACCGATTTTCAGCCTTGCCCGCGATGGCGACCGCGACGCAGTGTTCAATGTCTACGAATCGCTGCTGGCCGAGCGGCCGTCCGATCGTTCGATCGTGGTCAGCCTGCTCGACAACCCCGAAATCAAAACCACCGGCACCGTGCGCGAAATCACCCCCTCGGTATCGGCGCAGTCGGGCACCGTGCAGGTCAAGGTCAGCCTCGACAAACTGCCGCCGGGCATGCAGCTCGGTTCGGTGGTGAGCGCCACCGCCAAAGGCACCGGCAAATCGGCGGTGGAACTGCCATGGTCGGCGTTGACGAAAAACATCAGCGACCCGGCGGTATGGCTGGTCGATGACAAGGGCGAAGCGCAGTTGCATACGGTCACCGTCGGTCGTTACCTGACCGGCAAAGTGATCATCAGCGAAGGCCTCAAGGGCGGCGAGAAAGTCATCGTCGCCGGCGGCCAGTTGCTGCACCCCGGCATGAAAGTCGAGATTGCCGAAAACACCTACAAGGATCTGCAACCGGGAGCGCAGCCATGAAGCGTCTCGGCCTGTTGTGCATGGCGCTGCTGCTGGGCGCCTGCTCGGAAAAGGAAAAACCACCGGAACCGGTACGCCCGGTGCTGTCGGTCACGGTCAAAGCGCTGAACGAAGAAAGCCTCGGGCGCTTTGCCGGCAGTATTCAGGCGCGCTACGAGAGCAACACCGGTTTCCGCGTCGGCGGCCGGATCGCCCGGCGTAACGTCGATGTCGGCGCCGAGGTGCAGAAGGGCACTTTGCTCGCCACCCTCGACCCGTCCGACCAGCAGAATCAGTTGCGTTCGGCCCAAGGCGATCTGGCGAGGATCCAGGCGCAACTGATCAACGCTCAGGCCAACGCACGTCGTCAGCAAGCGCTGTTCGATCGCGGCGTCGGTGCGCAGGCGCAACTGGACGTCGCCAACACCGACCTGAAAACCACCCAGGCCTCGCTCGATCAGGCACGCGCAGCGGTCAGCCAGAGCAAGGACCAGTTGAGCTACACCGAGCTGCGCTCCGATCACAAAGCCGTGGTCACCGCGTGGAACGCCGAGGCCGGGCAGGTGGTGACCGCCGGGCAACAAGTGGTGACGCTGGCGCAACCGGACATCAAGGAAGCGGTGATCGACCTGCCCGATACGCTGGTCGATCAGTTGCCCAGCGACGTGGTGTTCTCGGTGGCCGCGCAACTGGACCCGAGCATCAACACCACGGCGATCATCCGCGAGATCGAGCCCCAGGCACAAAGCGCTACGCGCACCCGTCGCGCCCGTCTGACGTTGTCGGATACGCCGGACGGTTTCCGCCTCGGCACCGCGATCAGCGTGACCCTCAGCTCGGCGATCAAGCCGCGGATCGAACTGCCGCTCACGGCCTTGCAGGAAGTCGATGGCAAAACCCGGATCTGGGTGATCGACACGCAAAACAAAACCGTCAACCCGCGTGAGGTCAGCGTGGTCAGCCGTGGTGACAACAGCGTGGTGCTGGCCGGCGGTGTGCAAAACGGCGAGCGCGTGGTCAGCGCCGGCGTCAACAGTCTCAAACCCGGACAATCGGTAAAACTTGACGAGGACAGTCAATGAAAGGCTCTTTCAACCTCTCCGAATGGGCCCTCAAGCACCAGTCTTTCGTGTGGTACCTGATGTTCGTCGGGCTGCTGATGGGAGTGTTCTCGTACTTCAATCTGGGGCGCGAAGAAGACCCGTCATTCACCATCAAGACCATGGTGATCCAGACCAAATGGCCGGGCGCGACCCAGGAAGAAACCCTCAAGCAGGTCACCGACCGCATCGAGAAAAAACTTGAGGAGCTCGATTCCCTCGACTACGTGAAAAGCTACACGCGCCCCGGCGAATCGACGGTGTACGTGTACCTGCGTGACACCACCAGTGCCAAGGACATCCCGGAAATCTGGTACCAGGTGCGCAAGAAGATCGACGACATTCGCGGCCAGTTCCCCCAGGGCATTCAGGGCCCGGGATTCAATGATGAATTCGGTGACGTGTACGGCTCGGTCTACGCCTTCACCGCCGACGGCCTGACCATGCGTCAGTTGCGCGATTACGTGGAACAGGCGCGCGCCGAAATCCGCAACGTGCCTGGGCTGGGCAAGATCGAAATGGTCGGCCAGCAGGACGAAACGATTTACCTGAATTTCTCCACGCGCAAACTCGCAGCGCTGGGTATCGACCAGCGCCAGGTGGTGCAGAGCCTGCAATCGCAGAACGCCGTGACCCCGGCCGGGGTGATCGAGGCGGGGCCAGAGCGGATTTCCGTACGCACCTCGGGCCAGTTCGCTTCGGAAAAAGACCTCGCCGAGGTCAATCTCAAGCTCAATGATCGCTTCTATCGTCTGGCCGACATCGCCGAGATCAGCCGTGGCTACGTCGACCCGGCGACGCCGGAATTCCGCTTCGACGGCAAACCGGCGATCGGCCTGGCGATTGCCATGCAGAAGGGCGGCAACGTTCAGGAGTTCGGTAAAGCGCTGCACGAGCGCATCGACCAGCTCACCGCCGACTTGCCGGTCGGCGTTGGCGTGCACACGGTTTCCGATCAGGCGGTGGTGGTGGAAGAGGCCGTTGGCGGTTTCACCAGCGCCCTGTTCGAAGCGGTCATCATCGTGCTGGTGGTGAGCTTCATCAGCCTCGGCGTGCGCGCCGGCCTGGTGGTGGCGTGCTCGATTCCGCTGGTGCTGGCGATGGTTTTTGTGTTCATGGAATACAGCGGCATCACCATGCAGCGGATTTCCCTCGGCGCGCTGATCATTGCCCTTGGCCTGCTGGTGGACGATGCGATGATCACCGTGGAAATGATGGTCACGCGTCTGGAAATGGGCGAGAGCAAAGAGCAGGCGGCGACCTTCGCCTACACTTCGACGGCGTTCCCGATGCTCACCGGTACGCTGGTGACCGTCGCCGGTTTCGTGCCCATCGGCCTCAACGCCAGCTCTGCCGGTGAATACACGTTCACGCTGTTCGCGGTGATCGCGGTAGCGATGATCGTCTCGTGGGTGGTGGCGGTGTTCTTTGCGCCGGTGATTGGCGTGCACATCCTCAGCGACAAGGTGAAGGCCCATGATGCCGAGCCGGGTCGCGTCGGCCGGGCATTCAACGGCGGTCTGTTGTGGGCCATGCGCAATCGCTGGTGGGCGATCGGCGTCACCGTGCTGTTGTTCGTGCTGGCAGTGTTCTGCATGCGCTTCGTACAGAACCAGTTTTTCCCGGCATCCGACCGCCCGGAAATTCTCGTCGACCTGAACCTGCCGCAAAACGCCTCGATCGATGAAACCCGCAAAGCGGTGGACAAGCTCGAAGCAACGCTCAAGGGCGATCCGGACATCGTGCGCTGGAGCACTTACATCGGTCAGGGCGCGATCCGTTTCTACCTGCCCCTCGATCAGCAATTGCAGAATCCGTACTACGCGCAACTGGTGATCGTCAGCAAGGATTTCGAGGCCCGCGAGGCCCTCAGCCAGCGCTTGCGCGAGCGCCTGCACAAAGACTTCGTCGGCATCGGCAGCTACGTGCAGGCCCTGGAGATGGGGCCTCCAGTGGGGCGTCCGATCCAGTACCGGGTCAGCGGCAAGGACGTCGATCAGGTGCGCAAACACGCCATCGATCTGGCCACCGAACTGGACAAGAACCCGCACATCGGCGAGATCATTTACGACTGGAACGAACCGGGCAAAGTCCTGCGCATCGACATCGCCCAGGACAAGGCGCGGCAACTCGGGCTGTCGTCCGAAGACGTCGCCAACCTGATGAACAGCATCGTCAGCGGCTCGCCGTTGACCCAGGTCGATGACGACATCTACCTGATCAACGTGGTCGGTCGCGCGGTCGACTCCGAGCGCGGTACCCCGGAAACCCTGCAGAACCTGCAGATCGTCACGCCGAGCGGCACCTCGATTCCGCTGCTGGCGTTCGCCACCGTGCGCTATGAACTGGAGCAGCCGCTGGTGTGGCGTCGTGATCGCTTGCCGACCATTACCATCAAGGCCTCGGTGCGCGACGAGATTCAGCCGACCGATCTGGTGAAATTGCTCAAGCCGTCGATCGACGCTTTTGCGTCGAAATTGCCGGTCGGCTACAAGGTCGCCACCGGCGGTACGGTCGAGGAAAGCGGCAAGGCCCAGGGGCCGATTGCCAAGGTGCTGCCGCTGATGCTGTTCCTCATGGCGACGTTCCTGATGATCCAGTTGCACAGCGTGCAGAAGATGTTCCTGGTCGCCAGTGTCGCCCCGCTGGGGCTGATCGGCGTAGTGCTGGCGCTGGTGCCGACCGGTACGCCGATGGGCTTTGTGGCGATCCTCGGGATTCTCGCGCTGATCGGCATCATCATCCGCAACTCGGTGATCCTGGTGACCCAGATCGATGAGTTCGAGCAAAAGGGCTACGCGCCGTGGGACGCGGTGGTCGAGGCCACCGAACACCGACGCCGCCCCATCCTGCTGACCGCCGCAGCGGCGAGCATGGGCATGATCCCGATTGCGCGGGAAGTGTTCTGGGGGCCGATGGCCTACGCGATGATTGGCGGCATCGTCGTGGCGACATTGCTGACGCTGCTGTTCCTGCCGGCGTTGTATGTGGCCTGGTACAAGATTCGTGAACCGCAGAAGGACGCGGCTTAAAAGCGAGTGCTGCGCACTCATCGCGAGCAGGCTCACTCCTACAGTTGAAATGCGTCCCCTGTAGGAGTGAGCCTGCTCGCGATGGCGTCAGAACGGTTTATGAAGATTTATGCCACACGCTCGCCAGCCAAGGCTGCTGTTCGCGCGGCAAACCGGCCGGCCGGTAATAATGCTCAAGCTCGACAAACCCCGCCGCCGTCAACAAACCGCGCCAGGCCTCGAGATCGTGGTACGAGCCGTAGCGCGGCCCGTTCCAGCCCTCCCGGTTGTCGCCACGCGGATTGGAGCTGAACAACACACCGCCCGGTTTCAGGGTGTCGTGCAATTGCCGCAGCACCTGCGGCAACACCTGCAACGGCACATGAAACAGTACGGCATTGGCGAAAATGCCGTCGAAGCGTGCGGCGGGCAGGTCAAGTTGCAGAAAGTCTTGCTGCCAGACTTCGCAACCGCTGTCCTCGCGGGCCATGCGCGCGAATTCCTGCGAGCCATCGAGGCCGATCGCGTGGTGGCCCATGCGCGTGAACGTCTGCAAATCCCGTCCCGGACCGCAGCCGAAATCCAGAATGGTCAACGGCGGCTCCGCCTGAATGTGGCGCAACAGCGCTTCGATATTCTGGCTGACATCGTGGTCGCGAGTGCCCTCACGGAAATCCTCGGCCACCGAGTTGTAGTGACCAAGGGTCGTGGCGGTGATCTGTTCGAGGTCGCTGGGCGTTTTCATGATCGATGCTGTATTGGCAATGTGAGGGCGGACTATAAGCTGTTTTGCCGGCAAAAAAACGCCGCCTGCGCTGGCTTCAGTGCGGGCGGCGATGGGTGCCAGGCTTCAGAGCTGCTTCGCTCCCAGACAATCGATCGAACGGTCCATCATCGCTTTGGCCATTTCCAGCAGATGCCAGACCGAGAACACCATGGCGCGATCCGCGCCCCCGAGCTGATCACCGCATTGATGCACGGTCACCGAAGCGCAGCGCAGCAGATCGGCGACATACAACTGCGCATCCTCCAGCGTCACATCCTCGCTGATGCTGTAGACACGTTTCTGTCCCGCCAACGTGACCTGTGTGCCAGCCAGATGCGAGTCGACGGCGCGGCACAATGCGGAGCGATCCTTGAGCAAATCCTCGGTGAACCGCTTGCTTGAGGTAAGGCTGAGTGGCGGATCGGCAAGATTTTTTTCCATGGGTAAACTCCTGACTACAAGTGGGAGCCAACCATTTCGCGACTAAACGAGCAGGGCGGCGGCTGCACGCGGATCAGTCGCCGGCCGCCGGTTATCGGCGCACCCGAAAGTGCCCTGCGCACAGCCAACATCGGACAGCTAAAGCCTCTGCCGAGGTCAGGCCTGACTGCACGCCCAGCGAATCCGGACAACTGAATCCGGTCACCGCAAAACAGTGACGACCGGAGATTAGCTACGGGATATTTCGGGTACAAGCGGGCAAATCATTCTAGGAAGCGTCCTGCAAACCCGCGTGGTTCGGGCTGGCGAAACGATAAAAATCATGTAGGAAGCTTCTGATTTTAACTACAGGCGTTGCCCAAAATAGTGCGATCACATCGGCTCGGTTGATGGCCACCTGCCGCTATCGACCTTAGCGCTTATTCAGCCCTCGCGCCAGCCTGTCTCCACCCAATTGAATCAGCGCCACCAACGCCACCAGCAAGACAATCACCGTCAACATGATCTGACTGTCGAAGCGCTGATAGCCGTAGCGGTAAGCGATATCCCCCAACCCGCCAGCACCGATTGCACCGGCCATCGCCGAGGAGTTGATCATTGTCACCAGGGTGATGGTGAACCCTCCGACAATTCCGGGCAGCGCCTCGGGCAACAGTACATGCCAGACGATGTGCCAGCGTCGGCAGCCCATCGCCTGTGCCGCTTCGATCAGGCCATGATCGACCTCGCGCAGACTCACTTCGGCGATCCGCGCAAAGAACGGCGTCGCAGCAATGGTCAGCGGAACCACAGCGGCCCACACACCGTATGTGGTGCCGACGATCAGGCGGGTGAATGGAATCAGGGCGACCATCAGAATCAGGAATGGAATCGAGCGGAACAGATTGACGAAGGCGCCCAAGGCGCGGTTCAGCAGCGGCGCTTGATAGATCCCGCCCTTGTCGCTGGTGACCAGAATCACCGCCATGGGAATGCCCACCAGCAGCGCGATCAGCGACGACACGCCGACCATCAAAAAGGTGTCGATAAAACCCTGCAGCAAGCGATCAAACCACATAACCCAATACCTCCACCCGTTGCGCCCAGTGTCCGGCGCGTTCACGCAATTGTTCGGCGCTGAAAGTCGAGCCGCTGACGGCCAGCAACAGCTGCCCCAGCGCATGCCCCTGGATCCGTTCGACACCGCCCTGAAGCAGCTTCACCCGGCCACCCAATGCAGCGAATAACGCGGCCAGATCCGGCTCGTCTGCCGCACTGCCGGTGAACTGCAAACGCAACACCACCGCCGCATCAGAAGCCGTGGATTGCGCCTGCAAACGGCTTTGCAATTCTTCCGGCAGGGCGTGCTGCAGCGGCGCCAGCAGGGTCTGGCTGACTGCGTGTTGCGGATTGCCGAACACTTGCCACACCGGCCCTTGCTCGACCACATGGCCATGCTCGAGCACGACGACGCGGTCGCAAATCTCGCGGATCACCGCCATCTCGTGAGTGATCAGCACAATGGTCAGGCCCAGGCGTTTATTAATCTGGCGCAACAGGCCGAGGATCGACTGCGTGGTTTCCGGGTCGAGGGCCGACGTCGCTTCATCGCAGAGCAGAATGTCCGGGTCATGTACCAGCGCGCGGGCGATGCCGACGCGCTGTTTCTGCCCGCCGGAAAGCTGCGCCGGGTATGCCTTGTGCTTGCCTTGCAGGCCGACCAGTTCGAGCAGTTCGCGGACCTTGTTCTCGCGTTGCGCCTTCGGCACACCGGCCACTTTCAGCGGCAACTCGACGTTCTGCCAGACGGTCTTGGCCGACATCAGGTTGAAATGCTGGAAGATCATGCCTATGCGTCGGCGCAGGGCGACGAGGCGGTCTTCATCGAACTCGCCGATATCCACCTGATCGATCAGCACGCGGCCCGATGTCGGTTGCTCAAGACGATTGATCGTACGGATCAACGACGACTTGCCGGCGCCGCTGCGGCCGATGATGCCGAACACTTCCCCGCGCTGGATTGCCAGGTCGATGCCCTGCAAAGCCGCGACCGGGCCTTGCCGGCCGTTGTAGGTTTTGCCCAGGCCGATAAAGCGTACGTGGGCGCGATTCAACTCGGGGTGCAGCTCGGTTTGTTCAGCATTGTGTGGCTCTGGAAGCTCCAGTCGCCGTTGGATCGCGGCAGTCATGTTCAGCTTTCCCAACCGGCCTGATAGAGCTTGCCGTGGGCTTTATCCAGCGCCGCGCGAACGGCTGGCGAATGCTGATAGATGTCGACGAACTTGATCAGGCGGGGGTCGGTTTTGCTCTTCGGCTGGATGACGAACTGGATCACGTATTCCTTGTGATCGAGACCGTCGAACAGCAGCGCCGAGCTGGCATCGAAGGTCTTCGCCAGTCGGATATAGGCCGGGTAACCCTGAACCAGATCGGCGTCGTCATACGCGCGCACCAGTTGCACGGCTTCGACCTGAAGGATCCTGATCTTCTTCGGGTTGGCGACGATGTCGTCCTCGGTGGCCTTGTAGCCGACGCCCGGTTTCAAGGTGATCAACCCGGCCTTGGCGAGCAATTGCAGCCCGCGACCGCTGTTGATCGGATCGTTGGCGATGGCGACGCTGGCGCCTTCGGGCAGGTCATCGAAGCTTTTGTATTTCTTCGAATACAGGCCGACGTTGTTGATGATCCCCGGTGCGAACGGCACCAGATCGAAACCGGACGCGGCTTTGGCGTTTTCCAGGAACGGGATGTGCTGGAAGTAATTCACGTCGATATCACCAGCGGCGAGGCTGACGTTGGGCGCGATCCAGTCGGTGAATTCCACCAGCTCGACTTTCAGGCCTTGCCTGGAGGCCTCTTCGACGGCGGCTTCCAGCGGAATGGCAAACGCGGCGGTGGTGCCGACTTTTAGCGGCGCATCGCCAGCGAATACCGCCGAGCTGAACAGGCCGAAGGCCAGGGCCAGTGCTTTGACTGTGTGGGTCAGGATTTTTTTGGTCATGGTGGTTTTTCCAGTCAGTGCATGAATTTGTTGTGCCGGGGAGGGCCTCTTCGCGAGCAGGCTCGCTCCCACAGGGGTACGCATTTCAAATGTGGGAGTGAGCCTGCTCGCGATGCTTTTAGCGGCGAAACGCGGAACCGGTGTGTTGCTCAGGCAACTGCGCCTCCCCGTGAAACAGCTTTTCGCGCAAGGTGCCGTCGTCGTACGCGGTCTTGTACGAGCCGCGCCGCTGCAACTCGGGAATCACCAGTTCGATGAAATCGACATAGCTTTCCGGGGTGACGATGCGGGTCAGGTTGAAACCGTCCAGCCCGGTTTCGGCGATCCACGATTCCAGCGCATCCGCCACTTGCTCGGGCGAGCCGACCACGGTGATGTAGCGGCCTCCGAGGGCGTGTTGCTCGAGCAATTTGCGTCGGGTCCAGTCGTTGTTCTGCAGATTTTTCGTCGCCGACTGAATCGCGTTGCTCTTTACGTACTGGATCGGTTCGTCGATTTCGTATTGGGCAAAGTCGATGCCGGTGGACGCGGAAAAGTGCGCCACGCCGGCCTCGGCACTGGCGTAACTCAAGTACTCGGCATGCTTGGCCCAAGCCGCCTCTTCAGTGGCACCGACAATGACGTTGAGGCCCATGAACACCTTGATGTCTTGCGGATTGCGCCCGGCCTCGACCGCGCTGGCGCGGACTTTATCGACCTGCACCCTGGTCGACGGTTTGTTCTGACCGCTGATGAACACGCACTCGGCGTGCCGCCCGGCGAAGAGCAATCCGCGATCGGAGCTGCCAGCCTGAAACAGCACTGGCGTGCGCTGCGGTGAAGGTTCGCAGAGGTGATAGCCCTCGACCTGATAGAACTCGCCCCTGTGCTCGACCTTGTGCACTTTTTGCGGGTTGGCGTAGATGCGCTGCTCCCGGTCATTGAGCACCGCGCCGTTTTCCCAGCTGCCTTCCCAGAGTTTGTACAACACCTGCAGATATTCTTCGGCCTGGTCATAGCGACGGTCGTGTTCGACCTGTTCGCGCAGACCCATGGCTTTGGCAGCGCTGTCCAGGTAACCGGTGACGATGTTCCAGCCGACCCGGCCGCGACTCAGATGATCGAGCGTGGACATGCGTCGGGCGAACAGATACGGCGGTTCGTAAGTGAGATTGGCGGTCAGGCCGAAGCCGAGGTTTTTGGTGACAGCGGCCATCGCCGAAACCAATAGCAGCGGATCGTTGACCGGCAACTGGATCGACTCTTTCAGCGTCACGTCGACCGAGTTCTGGTAGACGTCGTAGACGCCGACGATGTCAGCGATGAACAAGCCATCGAATAATCCGCGCTCCAACAACTGCGCCAGTTCGGTCCAGTACTCGATGGTGTTGTAGCGGGTCGAGGTGTCGCGCGGATGCGTCCACAGGCCATGATTGATATGGCCGATGCAGTTCATGTTGAACGCATTGAGCAGGATCTTCTTTTTCGCGGCGGCCATCAGATGGTCCCCCGCAGCGGCGGTTTTTCATCGTTGAGGTAGTAATTGCCCACCGCGTGATATTTCCAGCGCACTGGGTCATGCAGGGTGTGCACGCGAGCGTTGCGCCAGTGCCGATCGAGGCCGTGCTCACTCAGCGTCGCCTGACTGCCGGCGAGTTCGAACAGCGTACTGCCAGCGGCGAGGGAAATTTCCGTGCTGATTGCGCGTGCTTCAGCCACCGCGATCGATGCGGCAGCGACAGTGTCAGCATTGGTTTCAGCTTGCGCGGCATCAAGGAATTCGCCGGCGCGTTCGAGCAAGGCTTCGGTGGCGTGCAGACGAATGCTCAAGTGGCCGAAGCTCTTCAGCGTCAGCGGATCTTCGGTGGCTTTGTCGTTGCCGGAATCGATCCACGGACGGGTCTTGCTGCGCACGAAGTGCAAGGCATCTTCGTAAGCGGCGCGGGCAATACCGGTGTCGATGGCGGCGTGGAGAATCTGGGCCAGCGGGCCGACCGTGGTCGGGCGTTCGAAAGCGCTCTGGAACGGCAGCACGTCTTCAGCCGCCACATACACATCTTCGAACACTACCGAACCGCTGCCGGTGGTGCGCTGGCCGAAGCCGCTCCAGTCGTCGATCACCGTCAGGCCTTTGCTCTCACGCGGGACGAAGGCCAGTTGCTGCACGCCGTTTTCATCGACTACCGACGTCGGTATGCGCTGCGCGTAAATCGCCCCGGTCGAGTAGAACTTGCGACCGTTGATGCGATAACCCTCGCCGTCGCGGGTGAGGCGCGTGACGCGGTCGTGTGCGGTTTTGGTGCCCAGTTCTGCCAAGGCATTGCCGAAGCGTTGCCCGGCGAGTACCTCGGCGTACAGGCGCTGTTTCTGTTCGTCGCTGCCATTCACGCGCAGCACTTCCAGCGCGTAGAAATGGTTCTGCGGAATCTGTCCCAGCGAGCCGTCGGCCTGGGCGATCAGCGCGATGACTGTGGCCAGGGTGACGTTGGATACGCCAGCGCCGCCGTATTCTTTCGGCACGCTGATGCCCCACAAACCGGAGCGGGAAAACACTTCGAGCTCCACCAATGGCAGGCGGCGTTCGCGGTCGCGCAGGGCACTGTCGCGCTTGAAGTCTTCGGCCAGGTCGCTGGCGACGATCAGGGCTTGCTCATCGCTGGTGATGACCGCGACGTGATGGGAAAGCGTCATGTTTTTCCTCCAGATGTCTGGTCGTCTCAGATCCAGGAATGGCGAGCCGGCAAGGTGCCGTTGAGGCGATAAGCACCGACCGCGTGATATTTCCAGCGCACCGGGTCGTGCAGGGTGTGCACGCGTGCGTTGCGCCAGTGGCGGTCGAGATTGAATTCGGCGAGGGTTGCGCGACTGCCCGCCAGTTCGAACAGCTTTTCGCTGGCCAGCAGCGAAACTTCGGTGGTCAGCACTTTCGCTTCGGCCACGGCGATAGACGCGCGTGCGGCCGATTCGGCAGTCAGCGGTGCGGCGTGGACCTGATCGAGTACTTTGCCGGCCTTGCGCAGCAGTGCTTCGGCGGCGTGCAGTTCGATTTTCAGTTTGCCGATATCGGCGATCACATAGAGGTCATCGCTGGCGCGCTCGACCTTGGCGTCGATCCATGGCCGTGCGCGGGTTTTGACGAACTCGATGGCGTCGTCGATGGCGCCACGGGCGATGCCGGCATCGATCGCCGCTTGAATCAGCTGCGACACTGCGCCTTGGGTGTTCGGCTTCTCATTGATCTTCCAGTTGTCGATGACCAGGCTCGACTCGACGCGCACGTTGTTCAGCAAAATCGTGCCGCTGGCGGTGGTGCGCTGGCCGAAGCCCGACCAGTCATCAACGATGCGCAAACCCGGTGTGCCGCGACGGACGAAAGCCAGCACTTGCTTGCCGTCATCGTTGAGCGCTTTCACCGCGACCCAGTGCGCAAACAGGGCACCGGTGGAGTAGAACTTCTGGCCGTTGATCACGTAGTCATCGCCATCGGCGGTGATGCGCGCTTTCAGTTCCAGAGTATTTTTTGTGCCGCGTTCCGGGCCGGCGTTACCGATGCGCCAGCCTTCCAGAACACTCTGGAACAGCTGCTTTTTCTGCGCTTCGGTGGCGCTGCCGAGCACCAGATTGATGATGCCGAACTGGTTCTGCGGGATCTGCCCGAGCGCCGGGTCGGCGGCGGAAATGATCGCGAATACTTCGGCCAGCGTGACGAAGGAAACCTGAGGGCCGCCGTATTCACGGGGGATGGCAATGCTGCCCAGACCGCTGCGGGTGAACTGTTCGATTTCCGACCACGGCAGCTTGCGCTGGCGGTCGCGTTTGGCCGCCTGCACGCGGGCAACCTGCGCCAGGTCATGGGCGGCCTTGATCGCTTGAGCGTCGTTGCGCAGTACTTGCGCGGGCAACAACAGCGGGGCGATGTCCAGATCGGACTGCACGTTTGCATCTGCAAGACTGGACATCAGTGCCGCTCCCTGGCTGCACGCAATGCCCTGGCGATCTGCACTGGGGTGATTGTGTTCCGGACCATACCTACCTCACATCTCATGAAAAACGCCGCGAAGTGCGACGATTGAAAGAATGTCCGGTGGTCCGGTGCATATACCCTAAGCGCGTATAAAAATTAAATAAACTAACTTTTAGGAATATGCATAGAAGGGGGATGTCAGCGTTGGTTGCCGATTTTCAGGTGAGAGGTAACTTACCTCCCATCCTGACCAGGGCTCACTTGGTGCGCGATTCGGCGGCCTTGAATTCGGGCTTCAACGGGACTTTCACATACGGATTCACGCAGCCGATTTTCAATGTGCGCGGCGGCGCCCAGCGCGAGTTGTTACCGACCCGGTCGAGGATGCAATAGGTCACGTCCAGTCGCAGATCTTCGCCCGCTTCGACGATGACTGCCGGTGGCACCCACACCTGAATCGGCAGCCCGACGTCGGCCGCCGTGACCGGCGTCAGATCCATGCGCACATCGCCCCAGCGCAGGGTGATGGCGTCGTCTTCAGCCATGTTCAGATAGGGTTCGATGGTCAGCGGCACGCCGCGTTTGATCTGGTTGGGGTTTACGCCCTGACGGCGAATCGCCTCCGGGATGATCACCGGTGCCAGTTGCTGATTTTCGTCTTCGCACTGCCCGGTGGGCTGGCCACCGGGGCAATCAAGTTTGACCTGCACCCGGGTCGCTGAGGACAGGGCGGGGCCTTGGCCGACCTGCATCACGCGGTAGTGAATGCGGGCGGTACCGTTGCCGATGAAACTCTCCGGCACCCGCAGGCTGACGGGCGCGCCGACATCGGCCGCGCTGAGGACTTTGGAAGCGACATAACACTTGTTCCAGAACAGCTCGATCAGGTCGCCATCGTCCATGCCAGGGTAGGGCGGCACATTGACCCGCAGGTGAGCGGCTGTCGCCAGGTTGACGCCGGTTGTCTGTGCGCATGCCAGCGTTGGCGCTGCAAGTTCGGGGGTGTGCGAAGTGCGGGTCATCGGTTTCTCTCCTTGAAGTCTTGCAGCGAAATCCGTTTCTGGAAAATAAAAGTCGCGAATCAACTGGCAATAAAGTGACAAGTATTTTGCTCAGTATTGATTTGGTTTTTTTGAACTAAGTGGCTTCGGTTGCCGACTAGATAAAAGTCTGCAGAGAGGGGTGTCAATAGACGGGGTTAGTTAATCCGTGAATTACAAGTTAATCAGAAATCTCCTACGCCATTGAGGCACTGTGCCTCGGCGGAGTGGCGAAAGCAGCTACAGAAAAACGCCGATTCCGCTGCGTTTTGTGCGGGTTTATGCTTGAGCAAACGTATAGGGATGCGATGACTCAAGGATGAATGCATGCATTGCGCAATGTATCTTGCGTGCGCTGATAATAAATATCTGAAAGGTACAAGTGCGGGAGAGAAAAGCTAACTTCCATCCGTGGAAGTTAGGAGCTATTGCAGGGAAAGTTCTCAGGCGTGATTCAGAAACTTGCTGAGAAACTGTTGGGTGCGTTCTTCTTTCGGGTTGGCAAACAGTGCTTTCGCTTCACCTTGCTCGACAATTACGCCCTTGTCGAAAAACACCACACGATTGGCCACGTCACGGGCGAATCCCATTTCGTGGGTGACAATCACCATGGTGCGATTTTCTTCCGCAAGTCCTCGAATGGTTGCCAGCACCTCGCCAACCAGTTCCGGATCGAGCGCTGAGGTCGGTTCGTCGAAGAGGATGACTTCCGGCTCCATTGCCAGCGCCCGGGCGATCGCCACGCGCTGCTGTTGGCCACCGGAGAGACGACGCGGATAAGCATCCTCTTTGCCGGCTAGCCCAACCTTGGTCAGCAGCTTCTTGCCCAGCGCAACGGCCTGGTCGCGCGGCATCTTCTTGACCACGATCGGGCCTTCGATGACGTTTTCCAAGGCAGTGCGATGGGGGAACAGGTTGAAGTTCTGGAACACGAAACCGACGTGCTGGCGCAGGTTACGCACCAGACTCTGTTGCTGGTTCAACGGGCGGCCGGTATCGATTTCGATATCGCCGACCTTGATCCGGCCGCTGGTGGGTTCTTCGAGGAAATTCAGGCAGCGCAGGAACGTCGTTTTCCCCGAGCCGCTGGGGCCGATGATCGCGACGACTTCGCCTTCCTTTACCTCAAGGTCGATGCCGTTGAGCACGACCTGACCCTTGAATTGCTTGGTCAGTTTTTCCACGACAATCATCGGGTCAGGACTCCTGGTCATGCCGATTGACCCGCTCTTCCAACTTGTTCTGGAAGTGCGAAAGCACTGTGGCCAGAATCCAGTAGATCAGCGCAGCGGCAAGATACATGGTGAAGACTTCGAAGGTCCGGGCGGTAATCAGCTGCGCCTGACGGAACAGTTCCGGCACCTGGATGGTGGCGGCCAGCGCCGTGTCCTTGACCAGCGAAATGAAGCTGTTGCCCAGCGGCGGCAATGCCGTGCGCATCGCTTGCGGCAGGATGGCCCGCCGCAAGGTCTGCGCGCGGGTCATGCCGATACTCGCAGCAGCTTCCCACTGACCGCGTTCGATCGAACCGATCGCGGCACGCAGGATTTCACAGGCGTAGGCGGCCATGTTCAGCGAAAAGCCGATCAGTGCCGCCGGCAGCGGATCAAGCTCCATGCCCAGTTGCGGCAGGCCGTAATAGATCACAAACAGCTGCACCAGCAACGGCGTACCGCGGAAGAACGACACGTAGATGCGGGCCAGCCAACTGACCGATTTGAAGCGCGACAGGCGCATCAGTGCCAGGCCGAAGCCCAGCAGCAGACCGAAGAACATCCCGCCGAGGCTGAGAACTACCGTGTAGTACGCGCCCTTCAACAGGAAGGGCGCGGAATCCAGCGCGAGTTGGAAAGCCTCTTCCATTATTTAGTGACGTCTGCGTTGAAGTATTTCTTCGACAGTTTCTCAAGGGTGCCGTCGGCACGCAGT
Source organism: Pseudomonas sp. FR229a (assembly GCF_030209115.1). Taxonomy (NCBI): domain Bacteria; kingdom Pseudomonadati; phylum Pseudomonadota; class Gammaproteobacteria; order Pseudomonadales; family Pseudomonadaceae; genus Pseudomonas; species Pseudomonas sp. FR229a. Next base: position 96,149 of record NZ_JARVSP010000018.1, read on the forward strand.
TCGTCCAGCGCCTTGTTCACCGCTGCCAGCAGTTCAGGCTCGCCTTTGCGCAGGGCGATACCGGATTCCTGACGGGAGAAGGCCTCACCGGCAGCCACGGTTTTCGGGGCTTTCTTGGCGTATTCGAGTGCAGCCAGACGGTCGATCAGGATGGCATCGGTACGACCGTTGTTGAGGTCGGCGAACTTGGTCGGATCATCGTCGTAGGTGCGCACGTCAGCACCCGGCACGTTGGCGCGAACCCACTGCTCGTAGTTGGTGCCCAGGCCGACACCGACTTTCTTGCCGGACAGGTCAGCGGCGGTCTTGATATTCAGCGCCGACTCTTTGCTTTTCAGCACGAGGGCCTGAATGCCGGAGACAGTGTAGGGTTCGGAGAAGTCATACTTCTTCTTGCGCTCGTCGGAGATGGTTACCTGATTGACTACCAGATCCAGACGCTTGGATTCCAGTGCAGCGAGGATGCCGTCCCATTTGGTCGGCTGGATCTTGGCCTTGACCCCGAGTTTCTGCGCCAGCGCTTCGGAGAGCTCGACTTCGAAACCGGACAGCTTGCCGTTCTCGTCAACGAAGCTGAACGGCGGATAAGTGCCTTCCAGGCCGACGTTGAGAACGCCTTTGTCCTTGATCTGTTGCAACTGCTCACCGGCCACTGCCTGACCGATCAGGCCGGCGCCCAGCGCCAGACCCAGCGAACCGACCAGCAGAGTGCGACGTAGTGCGGAAAAATTCATGACAAGCCCCTGTGTTTTCTTATGGAAGACGCTTAAGGAATGTAGGCAAATGGGTGATTTGGACGACAGCGCTATCCTGCCTTAAAGCAGCTTAAGCGTCTCGCCCGAAATTCGCCTGCGGCGAGACTATAAGATGTCTGTTTTAGACTTGAAAATACTTAATATGGAAACTGTTATTCATTTAAGGAATATTCATGTTTTTTAAAAGATCTGCTCTTAAAGAAAATCCTTGTAGGCAAACAACGCCGGCGCGCCACCGGTGTGCAGGAAGATGATCGGGCCGTCATCGAAGCGCTGCCGGCCGATCCCGTCTAACAGGCCGGCCATGGCCTTGCCGGTGTACACGGGGTCAAGCAACAGACCCTCCTGAGCGGCCAACAGTTTCACCGCCGCCAAAGTCCCGGCATTGGGTTCGCCGTAACGCGGGCCGAAATACTCGTCCCACAGCTCGACCTTGAAGCTGGCCGGCACCTCGATGCCCAGCAGATCCGCCGTGCGTTCAGCCAGACCCTGGACCTTCGGCCGCTGATCTTCTTCACTGCGCGAAACCGTCACACCAATCACTGGCAATTGCGGCAGCGCCTCACTCAGCGCCAATCCGAGACCACTGTGAGTTCCGGCACTGCCGGAGGCCAGCACCACTGCGGCGAAATCGATGCCGCTGTCCTTGATCTGCTCAGCCAGTTCCAGTCCGGCACGCACGTAACCCAGGGCACCGAGCGCATTGGACCCGCCAATCGGTACCAGATACGGCTTCTTGCCGTTGCTGCGCAGGCGCGCGGCGAGGGCGGCCAGTTGTTCGTCAGCATTGTCGAGGTTGTCGACCAGTTCGACCCTGGTGTCGAACAGATCCAGCAGCAGACGATTGCCGTTGCCGGTGTAATTGCTGTCGTCAGTGCCCAGCGGGTTCTCCAGCAGCGCCACGCAGCCCAGGCCGAGTTTCGCCGCCAGTGCAGCGGTCTGGCGCACGTGGTTCGATTGCAGCGCGCCTGCGGTAATCAGCGTGTCGGCGCCTTGTGCCAGAGCATCGGCGCCGAGGTATTCAAGTTTGCGCAGTTTGTTGCCGCCCATCGCCAGCGGCGTCAGGTCATCACGCTTGATGTACACCTCGCGGCCAAGCCAGCTCGACAGGCGTTCGAGTTTTTCCAAGGGTGTGGGATGGCTCAGCAGTTCAAGACGGGGAAAGCGTTGCAGCTGTGGTTTGATCATGGGTCCGTACTGGCGCAGAAGAATGAATGGACTATAGGCACGCGCTTTTGCCCGGGCAACCGTGAATCGCTTATAGCCAAAAGGACTTAAGCCAGCACTATCGGTTCTTAATTCGTCGGCAAAGGCATGCCGTAAAGTAGGCGCCGTTGACGCGGCCAGACAGTCCGGCCGCCCCGTGAGGAGACTTCACCGTGAGCGAGCGTTCCAGCCATTGGCAATTGCAGACCATCGTCAGCCAGCTGCGCAGCGCGCGGGATCAGTGGCGTGCACAGAATGGCCGGGCATCCGGAGAGCAGGGTGGGCGCGAGTTGCCGTCGCGGGCGGCGATGGCGGAAATCCTCGAGGCGCTGTGCGGCGCGTTGTTTCCGATGCGTCTGGGTCCGGTGGACCTGCGTGAGGAAAGTGAAGATTTCTACGTCGGGCACACCCTTGATGTAGCACTGAATGCCTTGCTGGCGCAGACACGCCTGGAGTTGCGTTACGTCGCTCGCCACAGCGCGCAGGACGACAGTGAAGTCGAGGCCCGGGCCATTCGGATCGTGCAGGATTTTGCCTTGGCCTTGCCGGGTCTGCGCACGCTGCTCGACACCGACGTGCTGGCGGCGTACCACGGCGATCCGGCGGCACGCAGCGTTGATGAAGTGCTGCTGTGCTATCCGGGCATTCTCGCGGTGATTCACCATCGTCTGGCGCACCACCTGTATCGTGCCGGGCTGCCGCTGCTGGCGCGGATCAGCGCGGAAATTGCCCACTCGGCGACGGGCATCGACATTCACCCGGGCGCGCAGATCGGTCGCAGTTTCTTCATTGATCACGGCACCGGTGTGGTGATTGGCGAAACCGCGATCATCGGCGAGCGAGTGCGCATTTATCAGGCGGTGACCCTGGGTGCCAAGCGCTTCCCCGCGGATGAGGACGGCCAGTTGCAGAAGGGCCATCCGCGCCACCCGATCGTGGAAGACGATGTGGTGATTTACGCCGGGGCGACGATTCTCGGGCGAATCACTATCGGCAAGGGCTCGACCATCGGCGGCAACGTGTGGCTGACACGCAGCGTACCGGCGGGGGCGAATCTGACCCAGGCGAATCTGCAGCATGATGACGGGACGCAGAAGTAGGCCGTGGAATCCTTTTCCCCTCACCCCAGCCCTCTCCCGGAGGGAGAGGGGGCCGACCGAGGTGTTTTGCGTCATACATCGACCTGAAATACCGGGTCGATTATGGATTCGGCACGGTTTCCTCAGGTTGGCGCACATTCTGAACATCCCCCAATCAGCCCCCTCTCCCTGAGGGAGAGGGGGTGACCGAGGTAACTTGCGTCATACACCGACCTGAAATGCCGAGTCGATTATGGATTCGGCACGGTTTTTTCAGGTTGGCGCACATTCTGAACATCTCCCAATCAGTCCCCTCTCCCTGAGGGAGAGGGGGTGACCG